>NZ_JAALDV010000395.1:1638-27086 GCF_014145045.1 Dietzia sp. DQ12-76 | reverse complement strand
TCATCGCAGTCCGCGAGCAGAACCGCCGTCTGTTCGCCGAAGGACTGCCCCAACAGATGATCCGCCTCGTCCAGGACGAGGACTCGGACGTCCGAGGCTGAAATGGCTCCGGTCCGGATCAGATCGGTGAGGCGACCCGGGGTTCCCACCGCGATGTCGACCGGCGCCACCAGGGTCCGGCGATCCTTGGACAGGGGCTGACCGCCGACGAACGTGGCCACGCGGAGGCCCGCGCCCGCACCGACCTCGGCGAGTACCTCAGCGTTCTGCACCGCCAGCTCGCGGGTCGGCGCGACCACGACGGCACGCGGGCGACCGGGCAGGCTCGGGGCCCCGGCCAGACGATGCGCCACGGCGACGGCGAACACCAGGGTCTTGCCGGAGCCGGTCGGAGCGACCGCGAGGAGATCTCGGCCGGCCACCGCGTCCTCGAGCGCGACGGCCTGGATGGCGCTCGCGGCACCGTCGACGACGGTGGAGACGGCGTGTCTGAGCGGGACCGACACGCCGAACTCGGCGAGAAGGCGGCCCAGATCTGTCCGAGCCGAGCCGGTCAGGCCCGCACCTCCGTACGATCGCCGCTCCACAGAGTGTGGAAGCTACCCTCCCGGTCGGTCCGCAGGTAGGTGTGGGCCCCGAAGAAGTCGCGCTGACCCTGGATGAGTGCGGCGGGAAGTCGCTCGGTCCTGAGCCCGTCGTAGTAGGCCAGTGCGGCGGAGAATCCGGGCGCCGGGATCCCCGCGGAGACCGCCGTGGTGACGACGCGCCGCCAGCTGTCGACGCAGTCGGCGAGCGCCTCGGCGAAGTACGGGGCCGCCAGCAGTGTGGGGAGGTCGGCGTTCTCGGCGTATGCCTCACGGATGCGGTCGAGGAAGGTGGCGCGGATGATGCACCCCCCGCGCCAGATCGTGGCCAGATCGCCCCGCGCGACATCCCACCCGTACTCAGCGGTGGCGGCGGTGATCTGGTCGAAACCCTGGGCGTAGGCGATGACCTTCGACGCATACAGCGCCCGTCGGACGTCCTCGATGAACTCGGCGCCGGTCTCGCGCGGGCTCGACACGGCACCTGAAGGCAGGGCCCGGCCCGCCTCGCGCTGCGGAACCGAACTGGACAGGGCGCGCGCGAAGACCGCCTCCGCGATGCCTGTCACAGGCACTCCCAGGTCGAGAGCGGACTTGACCGTCCAGCGGCCGGTCCCCTTCTGTCCCGCGCGGTCGACGATCACGTCGACCAACGGCGCCCCGGTCTCGGCGTCCACCTGGGCCAGCACCTCCGCGGTGATCTCGATGAGGTAGGAGTCGAGCTCGCCGATGTTCCACTCGCGGAACACGTCGGCCATGGCCGCCGGCTCGATGCCGGCCACACCGCGGAGGAGGTGATACGCCTCCCCGATGAGCTGCATGTCCGAGTACTCGATCCCGTTGTGCACCATCTTCACGAAGTGGCCGGAGCCGTCCTCGCCGATGTGGGTGCAGCACGGGGTCCCGTCCACCTTCGCGGAGATGTCCTCCAACATCGGCCCGACCACCTCGTAACTCGAGGCCGGTCCACCCGGCATGATCGACGGGCCCTCGAGTGCGCCCTCCTCACCGCCGGAGATCCCGGCGCCGATGAATCGGATCCCCCGCTCGGCCATCGCCTTCTCCCGGCGGATGGTGTCGGTGTAGAGGGAGTTGCCGCCGTCGATGATGATGTCGCCCTCGTCGAACGCGTCGGCGAGGGCCTCGATCACCGCGTCGGTGGGTCCACCGGCCTGAACCATCACGAGCGCTCGCCGCGGGGACCGCAGGGCGGCCGCGAACTCCTGGATCGTCTCGGTGCGGACGAAATCGCCGTCTCCGCCGTGCTCCTCGAGGAGGGCGTCGGTCTTCCCGGCGGAGCGGTTGTGGACGGCGACCGTATACCCGTGGCGGGCGAAGTTACGGGCGATGTTCGAGCCCATCACGGCGAGTCCGGTGACTCCGATGTCGGCGGTGCCGTTGGTGTCTGAGGTCGGCTGCGCATCCTCGCGCTCAGTACTCATGCGTCCCAGACTAGTCCACGGGCCGCCGAGCGATGGACCTGCGTCGATGAGAGATCGGGGCATTGCCGGGGGGGCGCTGGACCCCGATTGCTTGCTGACATATCAGTGGTGCACTGAGTGCACTGATTCCCGCAGCGGACAGAAAAACCTTGGATACAGGAGGTGGCCTGTTGTAACACTTATTACCGGGCCTGGACACCGGTCTACCCGCGGAACGGGGGGAAACGCGCCGCGGACCGGCACCGGTGGGTGGTTGGCCCTGAACGGGAAGTGATCATCGAGGGGGAAGCAGCAGACATGACCAGTTCCATGCTGCCCACACAGGCGGTGGGTTCGTGCACGGTGTTCGACGACACAGTCGAGGTGCTCGCGGGTTTCAGGCCGGGATACCCGAAGTTCTATTCGATCGCGGATCTCGGTACACAGTCCCGCCGTCGGTGGGTTCCTCTGGACCGAGCCGTGGACAGCGGGCGGGTCGAGACGATGTTCCGCGACTACTTCGCGGAGTCCGGGGACATCCGCTTCTCGACCTATCTGGTCGCGGATGCGTTCGCCCACGGGGTGATCGGTCGCGCGGTCGCGAGCTTCGTCACCATCGGCCGCGTGTGGGACACCGGAGCGGAGAACCTCGCGGTCCGTACCGACATCGAGGGGGGACTCGACTGGGCGGGTGTCCGCGACACCACGTTGCGGGTCCTGGGCGACGACCCGAAGGCGGGTTGTCCGGGGACCGTGGTCCTGCCGTGCGAACAGGCGCTCGCGCAGTGGTTGGCCTGTCGTTCGCGGATGACCCTGGGGCCGGTGTTCGACGGCCTCGCCCGTGTGAGCAACTGCAGCGTCGAGACCCTCTGGTCGGTGGTCGGGGAGTGCGTGCTGGGTGCCGCGACCATCGTTCCGACCTTCGCCGACTCGAGTGCCGAGACCGGGTACCGCCGCGGCCAGTTCGTCCTGCAGGCGCTCCACGACTCGGGTCTCGCGGTCCGCAAGCGCAGCGCGCTCCCGCGAACGCCCGGGGCGGGACCGATCCCCGTTCGCGACCGGGGCTGGCGCTCGGTCCGCTGAGCCCCTTCCGACTCCACGCGACGGGGGCGAAGGCGCGGTAGCGTCGGTGCCTGAGTCGCCCGGATCGCCCGGGTCGGGAGAAAGAGGTCCGATGTCCGAGACGGTCGACAACGAGTTCATCACGATGATCCGGGCCGGGGCCGGTGCGGGCTTCGGTGGCGGGATCGGGATGGACTACCTCGAGATCACCCCGGACAGGGTGGTGGTGTCGGTGGCGGTCGGACCGCACCTGCTCCAGCCCTACGGGATCGTCCACGGCGGCGTCTACTGCGCCATCGCCGAGGAGGTCGCGAGTGTGGCGGGCGCCGTGTGGCTCGGTAACGAGGGCAAGGTGGTCGGGGTCAACAACTCGACCGACTTCCTGCGGGCGGTCACCGAGGGCACCCTCACGGCCACCGGCACCCCCGTGCACCGCGGCCGCACCCAGCAACTGTGGCGGGTGGAGATCACCGGTGACGACGGCCGGACCGCCGCCGTGGGTCAGGTCCGGCTCGCGAACCTCCAGTAGGCGGCGCCGGAGCCCGGACACGCGCCCGGCAGGATGCCGCCGGGCGCGTGGCGTCACTCACTGATCGATGTGGTCTCCACCGCCCGGTCCCGGTCCTCCTCCGCCGACCGGGCCTTCTCGTGTGCCGCGACCCGCTCGATCGCCTGTCGGCCGTAGACCCACTGTTGGGTGGACGTCAGCTGGGAGCGGTGGTCACCGCCCATGTTCATCCCCCAGGACAACATGGTGGTCAGGCGGTTCTTGAAGCCGATGAGGTACGCGAGGTGCACCACGAGCCACATGACCCAGGCGATGAAACCGGAGATCTCCAGCCTTCCCATCTTCACCACCGCGCTGTAGCGGGAGATGGTGGCCATTGAACCCTTGTCGAAGTACTTGAACGGCGGGCGTTCGGCGGGGGACCGGCCCTTCTCGACCTCGGCCGCGATCTGCTTCGCGGCGTACTTGCCGCCCTGAATCGCGACCTGTGCGACTCCGGGGAGCTTGTCGAGACTCATCATGTCACCGACCACGAAGATCTCGGGGTGCCCGGGCAACGAGAGATCCTTCTGTACCAGGACGCGGCCCGCGCGATCGATCTCCGCCTCCGTCTGGTCGGCGAGCATCTTGCCGAGGGTGCTGGCCTGGACGCCGGCGGACCAGATCTTGCAGGTGGCGTCGATCCTGCGGACCGAACCGTCCGGATCCTTGACCTCGATCCCGAGCTGGTCGACGTCGGTCACCATGGCGTTGAGCTGGATCTCGACGCCCATCTTCTCCAGCCGTGCGCGAGCCGCGTTGCCGAGCTTGTTGCCGAACGGCGGGAGGACGGCGGGGGCCGCGTCCAGGAGGATCACCCGGGCGGAGGCGGGGTCGATACGGCGGAACGTGTTCTTCAGGGTGTGCTGGGCCAGCTCGGCGACCTGCCCGGCCATCTCGACACCGGTCGGTCCCGCACCCACGATGATGAACGTCAACAGGCGGCGGCGCTCCTCCTCGTCCTCGGTGACCTCCGCCTGCTCGAAGCATCCGAGGATCCGACTGCGCAGCTCGAGCGCGTCGTCCACGGTCTTCATGCCGGGCGCCCACCGCTCGAAGTGGTCATTGCCGAAGTACGACTGATTGGCCCCGGCGGCCACGATCAGGCTGTCGTACCCGAGGTCGAATCTGATGTGGCCTGCGGAGGCGAAGACGGTCTTCGAGGCGACGTCGATCCTGGTGACGTCACCGAGGATGCAGGTGACGTTCTTCTGATCGCGCAGGATGAGCCGCGTGGGCGGGGCGATCTCGCCCACGGACAGGATGCCGGTCGCGACCTGGTAGAGAAGCGGCTGGAAGAGATGATGCCCGGTCTTCGCGACCAGGGTGACGTCCACATCGGCCTTCTTGAGCTGCTGGGCTGCGAAGAGCCCACCGAAGCCGGAGCCGATGATGACGACGCGGTGCCGGCGTCCGGCCGGTGCGGTGGCGGTGACCTGGTCGTGTGCGGGCTCGGTCATGGCGGCTCCTGATGAAGGTGAGGCTGTCGCGGTGAGCGCGGGGGCTCCCCGATCGGCGTCCTCGGCGGGTCGCGCGCGGGGACGACTCCTCAGGGTAGTGGTATGCGCACGTCGGTGCACACGTGGCGGGCTCGCCGCGGTGAACGATCCCCCCGTCGCGCCTGACCCGCCAGGGCGACGTGCGGCGGTACCGTCCCACTGACGACACCCCTGAGGAGGGACCCGGTGGTCAGACTCGAACCGCAGACCGTCGACCTGGACCGTTGGCCCGCACTCGAGGCGCCCTCGGGACCCGGCGGTCAGTCCGCGGTGGAGGTCGCGCAGGCGCTGAGGCGGTCGACCAGGGAAATCGGCCTGAGGATCGACTACCCGGACTCGACGGCGGCGGGGGAGTACGACGCCCCGGCCCGGGTGGTCCTCCGGGATCCCGAGCCGTTCTGGGCGCGGCTCGCCTCGGCCGGTGTCCTCGGTCTGGGCGAGTCGTACATGGCCGGTGAGTGGACGACCACCGACCTCGGCGCGGTGATCGGGATCCTCGCGCCGTGGATCGCCGGGAACCCCGACTGCGCCCACCCGGGTGAACGTGCTTTCGGGCGCGACGGTCGCGGGACCCCCGGCGGGGGGCGTAGGCGGGGTGGACCGGTGGTGGTGGAGCTCGAGGATTCCGTTCCCGGTGCCCTCACGTCCCTCTACACCGACGAGACGATGTCGACGGCGGGTGCGGTGTTCGCCTCCGGAGCGCGGACCCGGGTACGGCTGGACGACGGAACCGACGTGGTCCACCTCGAGGCCCCGGCATCGCCTCCCCGGCGCAACGACCTGGGCGACGCCCAGCGTCGATCAGTCGACACCCTGCTCACCCTGGCGGGGGTCGGCGCCGGCTCCCGCGCCCTTGTCGTCACGCCCGGGTGGGGTGAGTTGCCGATGCGGGCCGCCGAGCGTGGCGCGCACGTGCGGACGATGACCGCCTCGACCGAGCGATTGTCCGCGCTCGGATCGAGATTCGCCGCGGCGGGGCTCCGCGACGAGATCACCCTCTTCCTGGGGGGGCCGGCGGACGCGCGGGGGGGTGTCGACGCAGTGGTCGCGGTCGACCCCGGGGTCACCGCTGGTGTGGCCGGTTACCTGGAGGTGCTGGACACGGCCGAGCGGCTGTTGGTGGGTGGCGGCAGGCTCGCGATCGCGGGAGTGGTGTCCGCGGAGCGCCCCAGGCCGGCGGTCGTCGAACTCGCCGCATGGGGTTCGCGGTACGTCTCCGACGCGGGCCCGGTGGTGTCCTGGGCCGAACTGGCCGCGGCCGTGGAGCGCTCTCCGCGGTTGCGCCTGCTCGGTCGGATCGAGGCGACGGCCCACCATGCCGAGACGGTGAGGTTGTGGTCCGAGACGTTCGCGCTCCGGGGGCGGGATGCGGCGGCTCTGGGATTCGACGCCGTCTACCGCCGGATGTGGGCGTTCCACCTCGCGGCGCTGGAGGCCGGGTTGCGACGGGGGTGGCTCGAGTCCGTCCAGGTGGTCGCCACGGCCGAAACCACCCTGAATCGTCGGGAGGGGACGCCGAGGTCCTAGGGTTCGTTCATGAGCAACTTCCTCACCCCGGTCGCGATCTGGTTCGGACGTCAGGACGCCACGCGCGAGAACTCCCATCTCGTCGTGACGGTCGACAAGTGGATGAACAGGGTGTCCGGCGGGCGTGTCCCGCTCCTCCGGGTGGCGGGACTGCCCACTCTCACACTGCAAGTCCCGGGGCGTAAGACCGGAGAGGTGCGGGATACGCCACTGCTGTGTGCGTCGTGGCGCAACGGACTGGTGATCGTCGGCTCCAACTGGGGCGGCGAGAAGACGCCGGCGTGGGTGTACAACCTCCGTGCGGCGAGGGAAGGGGAGGTCGCCGTATCGGTCTACGGCGCCAGGCTCATCGTGGACGTGAGAGAGGTGTCGGAGGCCGAGCGGGCCTCGGCCTGGGACGCCGCGGTGAAGGTGTGGCCGAACTACGAGATCTACGCCACCCGCACGAGCAGGCAGCTGCCGATCTTCCACCTGACCCCCCGGCTCTGACCGTCACCGGTTCGGATCGGGGTCCCGGTCATCGCCGGGCGACCATGTTGAGCGCCGTCGCCGTCAGGACCGGATCGCCGTCCTGATTGACCAGCGTCACATCCGTGGTGAGCACCCCCCGGTCCGGCTTGCTCCTGGAGGGGCGGACGCCGGTCGTCTCGCAGATCAGGGTCAGCGTGTCGCCGGGACGCAGGGGGCGGACCCAGCGCAGTTCGTCGATCCCGGGTGAGGCCAGGCTCGCGACGGCGGTGAGATAGTTGTCGGCGAACAGTCGCATCATGAGTGCGGCCGTCTGCCAACCGCTCGCGATCAGTCCGCCGAAGGGGCCGTCTGCGGCCGCCTCGGGATCGGTGTGGATGCTCTGCGGGTCGTACCTGCGGGCGAACTCCACGATCTCCTCGGCGTCCACCGACTCCTCGCCGAAGCGGTAGATCCCACCTTCCCGGTAGTCCTCGAGGTACCTGTCGTGGAGAGGTGTGTCAAAAGTGTCGTACTGCTCGGCGGTCATGTGGGACTCCTGGTCGCGGGAACGGGCTCGTGAGTGCAGTGGAGAGTCAACCGCACGCGGGTGACGACGGGCGCCGATTCGCGGCCGGACTCCTCCTCGCGTGGTAATCAGTTAATGACAGTTCACCCGATGGGAGGCAGGCGTGGCGTACTTCGAGCGACTCGGCGGCCAGCGGTTCCGCCCGACCTCGCACACCACCGGGGCATGGGACCCGGCGGTGCAGCATATCGGCCCGTCATTCGGGCTGCTCGTGCATGAGGTGGAGCGTGACCTGCGGCGTCGGCGGGACGACCCCATGGTGCTCTCGCGGTTGACCTACGAGATCCTCGGCACCGTGCCCATGGACCCGGTGGCGGTGGACGTGCAGGTGATCAGACCGGGACGCACCATCGAGCTCGTGGAGGCGAGCTATGGTCTCGAGGATCGCGTGGGGGTCCGCCTGCGCGCCTGGTTTCAGCAGCCGAGGGACACCACGGGACTCCAGGGCGCCGGGTTCGACCCGATCCCGGGGCCGTCCGCCATGGAGCAGTGGGACCCCACCTCGGTCTGGCAGGGCGGCTACCTGGCGTCCGCGGACGTCCGCCGGGACTCGGTCGGGCCGGGACGGGCCCGGTACTGGGTGCGCACCGGCGTCCCGCTCGTCGCAGGGGAGCCGGTGGGCGCTCTGGCCGGGGCGGCCACGCTGTTCGACATCGCCAACGGAATGGCGATCCGTGCCGATCCGTCGGATGTTCAGTTCCCCAATATCGATCTCACCGCCCACCTCCTGCGTGAACCGCGCGGGGACTGGGTCGGGTTCGACACCCGGGTGGGTTTCGGCCCGGGCGGTCTCGGACTCACCGCGAGCGTTCTGCACGACGAATCGGGGCCGATGGGCACGCTCGCGCAGACTCTCACCGTGAGACCGGTGACCTGACCTCACCGGGCGACCCGCCCACGGCCCTCAGTCCGCGCAGATAGCACCGCATTCCGGATCCGGTGTCCGGATCGACGTCCGAGAAGCCGTGACGCTCATAGAACCGGCGGGCACCGAGGTCGTCAGCGTCCACGTTGATGAGCATCTCCTCGCACCCCCGCCGACGGGCCTCGGAGACCGAACGGTCCAGCATCGCGGTTCCGACACCGGCCGCCCGGAGGTCCGGACGGACGTAGAGGTCCTCGAGCTGCGCGAGGGGACCGTCCCAGTAGGGGGTCGGGCGAAGGGTGAGGAACGCGAAACCCACGTCGGTCCCGGCTTCGCGGCCGTGGGTGAGTCGCGCGACGACGGCGAGGACGTCCTCACGTCCCAGGAGGCGTTCGAAGCGCCCCGCCGCCTCGGCGGGGCTCGGGGTGGGGCAGTCGAACTCGGTGTTGAAGGCGTGGAGCAGCCGCCCCAGGGACGCCGCGTCCGAGGGCCCGGCCACGCGGATGTCCGCGGGCAGGGCCAGACCAGGCGCGGACGAGGGGAGCGGAGGGCGATCCGCCTCGAGGAGTCCCTTGAGCCGGTTGAGGTCGGCCGCCACGGTGGCGGCGTCATGCTCGAACGCGTCGTCGTCGTCGGTGAGCTGACGGACGGACATGATCACCTCCGCACCGTCCGGGTGGGGCACGACGCGGAGCGGGTTGTAGACCGTGTTCCCGTCGGGGAGGGTGACCTCGTGGTCCAGGATTCCGAAGTCGTTCTTCGGGACGAACCGCACGGTCACTCTCCCCATCGGGGAGTCGACTATCAGGCTGTCACCGTCGACGGCTGCCTCCGCGGTGGCCAGGCCCGACGCCCAGGAGGCGAGTGTCGTGTGATCCGAGGCGACGACGTAGACCTCCGCCGGGGAGCGGTGGATCACGGTGCTGACGTGTCTCGTGCGCATACCGACAGTGTTGGTCACGGCGGGGTCGCGCGCACAGGATCCAGGCAACAGGTCGGACGTGTGTCCTCCTGCGCCGGTGTCGAGCGTGGACTCGCCCGTCACGTCCACCGCCCCCTCGGACCGGGCCCTCCGGTTGCGAGAGGAATCCACGCGCAGCACCATCGCAGCCATCGGGGCACCGTGGGGAGGTTGCGATCCGCGATCGGCTCCCCGTCATGAGAAGGGGAGAGTGTCCGAGCACAGCGCGCGGCGACGACGCGGCGTGAACTGACGGGAGAGGATCAATGGGGATCGCGGCGACCGTCATCGGCGCGGGGATCATCGCGATCGGACTGAGAGACGTGTTCCGCGCCCTGATGAATCCTCGCGGGGAAGCGACGCTCAGCACGATGGTGTTCTCCGCGATGTGGGCGGTGTCGCGGCGCTGTGGGCACCGCCTGGGTTCGACGGTGGGTCCGGCCGGGATGGTCGGCACCGTTCTGGTCTGGGTTCTGCTGCAGGCAGTGGGATGGGCGCTGATCTATCTGCCGCGCGTCCCTGAGGGGTTCGACTATTCCTCCGGCATCGACGCCGGCCGCTACCCGGTCGTCGCCGAGGCGCTCTACATCTCCCTCGTGACACTGGCCACCCTGGGGTTCGGCGACGTGGTGGCCACCGACCCCGTGCTCCGCGTCCTGGCGCCGGTGGAGGCGCTGACCGGGTTCGCTCTGCTGACAGCATCCCTCACATGGTTCATGCAGGTCTACCCGCCGCTCACACGACGGAGAGCGCTGGCCCTACGTCTCCACGGCCTGGCGGAGGCCGGTTACGCGGAGGCGGTTCGAGAACTGTCCCCGGTCACGATCGCCCGGGCGGCGGAGGACCTCGCAGCGGAGATCAACGCCGTCACCGTGGACCTGTCACAACACTCGGAGACCTATTACTTCCAGGACGGCAATCCGCACCAGTCGCTGTCCCGTCAGGTGGCTCATGCGGTGGATCTGCGCGATGCCGCCACGGAGTCCGGTGATCCGGAGTCGCGTGTCGGGGCGCGTGCATTGTCGACCTCGCTGGACCGCCTCGCGGAGTCCCTGGGGGACTTCGTCGACGCGGGCCAGGATCCCGACGTCCGCGAGGTCTTCGATGCGTACGCCGGAGATCATTGGCGAGCCGCCCGCAGCTGAACGGCGACGAGGCTCCACCGGGGACGTCAGCGGGCCCTCAGACGCGGTCTCAGCTGGTGGGGGGCGAGGTCTGCGCCTCGGCTGAGTTCGGCCATGAGCTCGTGCGCGTGGGCGACCAGTCCCGCCGCGTCGATTCCGTGGGGCGCCGGGTCGTCCTGGCTACCGATGCTGGCGGCCGCCCGCTCGAGAAGCGCGCGGGCGCCGCGGGTGTTGCCACGCTGGATGTGGGTGATGCCGACCGCGACCTGGGCCAGTCCCCGCCAGAGCTCGCGCTCGTCAGCGGGGGAGCTCTTCCACGCGCCCTCCAGCACCTCGTGGGCGTGGAAGGCGAGGCCGCGGTCGAGGAGCTCCTGCGCCCAGGCCAGCGAGTCGGCGGGCGGCAGATCCAGGTCTTCGGGGATGCGCTCGACCCCGACGCTTCCGGGCGGCAGCGGCCGGCCGAGTTCGTCCCGGGGACGAGCGTTCCGCGCGCGTCCGTTCTCGTCCCGGTCACGGTCGAGGCCATCCGGAGTGCGCATGGGCTCATCGTCCCATCTGTCGCGGCCGGCCTGCCACCTCTGGGTCCTCGATCGATTCCGGTGGTCGTCGTGGTTCCGGGAACACCACGCCTCCCGAACACTCCGTAGGCTTCTCGCATGACCTTGAATCATGTCCGGCGTGGACAGGGCAGGCCGTTGCTGCTCGTACACGGCCTCGGCGCGGGGTGGCGATCGTGGCAGCCCGTCATTGATGAGCTGGCGGCGAGTCGCGAGGTGATCGCTCTCGACCTGCCGGGATTCGGCGAGTCTCCACCGCTGGAGGGCGAGCTCACCATAGCCGCGTTGGCCGACTCGGTCGCCCGGTTCATCGAGGAGTCGGGTCTGGACGGGGTGTCCACCGCGGGGCAGTCGATGGGTGGACGGATCGTGCTCGAACTCGCCCGGCGCGGCGTCGGTGGGGACACCGTGGCGTTGGATCCGGGCGGCTTCTGGAATGACCGCGAGCTGGCGTTGTTCAGCGCCACCCTGCGGCCGTCGATCGCCCTGGTCGGTGCCGTGCGGGGAGCGCTCCCGGTACTCCTGGGCAATCCGGTGAGCCGCACCGCCCTGCTGGCGCAACTCTCCGTGCGCCCCTGGGCTCTGTCGGCGCAGACGGTCCTGCCCGACGTGGCCGGATTGGCCGACGCGCCGGCGACGGGCGCGGCGATGGACGCGCTGACGAAGGGTCCGAAGCAGCGGGGAGCCCCCGCGGGAACGGTCCCGGGACGGGTCACCATCGGGTGGGGGCGTCGAGACCTGGTGACGCTCCCGGCCCAGGCCCACAGGGCCGCCCGTGCATTTCCCGATGCGACCCTGCACTGGTTCGACCGGTGCGGGCACTTCCCGCAATGGGATGCGCCTCAGGAGGCGATTCGCCTGATCCTCGACGGGACCAGCTGACCGAGATGCGCCCCCTGCAATCGGTGAAGGATCTCAGGTCGATGCTCAGAGTCCGCGCCGGGTTTCGTCACGGCATGTGGACGGCCGAACTGCGGATGACCGTGGACCCGGAGACCGTCTGGTCGGTCATCACCGATGTGCAGAGCTGGCCACGATGGGGGCCCACCATCTCCGCGGCACGGGTCGACGGCGGCGGCACCCTGACGGCAGGTGCGCGGGGGACGATCACGACCGTGGCGGGGGTGCCCCTGGGCTTCGAGATCACCGATTTCGTGGAACGGCAGCGGTGGTCGTGGAAGGTGGCCGGTGTGGACGCCACGCGGCACGAGGTGATCCGGGTGCCGGGTGGCTGCGTACTGAGTTTCGGGGCTCCGGTCTGGGCGGCGGGATACCTGCCGGTGCTGGCTCTCGCGCTACCGCGCATCGAGGGGATTTCACTCGAACGAGGTCTCTGAGATCACTCGGCGGGGGCGTGGATTCGGCATGGCTTTCCCCGCCGGCTTGCTTTACATAATGTAGATTATCGGCGAATGAGCTGACCAGTACGGACACCGTACGGCTGCGGAGTGCTGGCTTCGCCCCGGTCACGGCGTACGTCGGGTGGCTTGCCTGCGCCGTCAGCGGCCCGAAGTCTGGCGCACGCCACCCCCGCGCACCTGTCTGTCAACGCCGCCACCGTGTCCCCGGTGGGCGTTGTGTTCCTCGGTGGGCGTCGCGTTGATGTTGCCCGGCGGCGCGAGGGCTGTTCCCGTCTGTCGACCGACCGTTGAACCCCTCGGCCGGTTCGGACTGCAGACCCCAGTGGGTACTTCTTCTCGCCGTGAAACGTCACGGGTGACGAATTGCGGCCCGAGTGTGTGGCCCACCCCAGGATGTCCGCGACTCACGGACAGCACCCTTCAGCGGATGGCGCGCAGTTGGGTCGACGTTGCTAGCAACTCTCCATCGGGCGCCCAGATCGTCACGTGTTCTCCGAGCCAGCCGTCGGTCCCGGCCTCAGCGGTCGCGGCGCGCACCAGCACCCAGTCGAACGGCAGTCTGGCAACGGCCGGGGTGAATCGCACGGTCATTCGCACGGAGGGTGCCATCCGGAGGTCGGTGAGTATCGCGGCGTACGACGGTGCGAGCGCGTCCGCGAGAATTAGGATGCGCTCGAACGGGTCGTGTACCGATTCGGTCAGGCGGATCCAGGCGCACAGTTCCGGAACGGTCGCGCCCGAGTACGGCAAACCGGGTGTAGCAGGCCGGATCTCCATCTTGGTGGAGATCGGCACGAACTCCGGCGGGATGACGAATCGTTCAGTGAGGTCGAGCGGCGTGATATCCGGCGCGACGGTGCTCACAACGGGTGTGGAAGGTTCCCGTGCGGTCGACGACACCGTTGTTGAGGTTGCGGCGAGGGTGCCGTCGACGGTGGCCGACGCCGAGGTGATCGTAGTCCTTCCTCCTTCCCGGACTGCGAGTCGCTCCAGGTCGGGCATGGCGAGCACGGGCCTCAGGAAGTACGTCGTCGTCTCCACCGGCAGTCGATCCGACGGTCCGGGGCCGCGGGCGGCGCGCAGGAGGGCGGCGGCGAGCAGTCCGCCGTGCACTCCCCCGAAGCCGAAAAGGGCCCGCACGTCAGAGCGGTCGCCGCCTAGCGCGCCGGCGATGGTGGTGTCGCCGGGGGGATTCACCCTGTGGCCTGCCCTGTGCTGGGTGGGCCCGAAAGTGCCCGCCAGGCCGACAGTTGCTTCATGCAACTGAGGGTACAGCAAGTGCGTTCTTTCATGCAACGCACTAGTATCGCTGCATGCGTCGCACGAGCTTTGCCGACATGAACTGCTCGATCGCCCAGACTCTCGAGGTGATCGGAGACTGGTGGACCCCGCTCGTGCTCCGTGATGCCTTGATGGGAGTGCGGCGCTTCGAGCAGTTCCAGGGCCGTCTCGGGATCGCTCGCAACGTTTTGGCTCAACGGCTCGAGACTCTTGTCGAGCATGGCTTGATGGAGCAGGTGCCCTATCAGAATCGGCCGCTGCGCCATGAGTACGTTCTGACGGACAAGGGGCGCGACCTGTGGCCGGCACTCCAGATGCTTCGACAGTGGGGCGACCGCTGGGCGGCCCCGAACGGTGCCCCGGTCGAAGCGGTTCACGAGTCGTGTGGCCACGTCCTCGACGCGCATCTCGCGTGTGGTGCCTGTGGCGAACGTGTGTACGGTCGCGACCTGACGCTTCGGCACGGCCCGGGCTGGTCCGAGGGTGATGCGGTGATCGTGCCAGCGGCTCAGGGCGCCTGAGCGAACGTCGCTGGTTTGTCGACAGGCAGGTGTCTGCAGCACGTGCCGTCTCGCGGGACGCACCGACTCCTCGCCTCAGAGGCTCCGTGTTCGGTACGGTCCGCCCGCGCGGTCGCCGGATTCCAGAGTGGTTCTGATGTTCAGAGACTCGTCGGGGCTCCGCCTGACGCGAGATCCGGAGCCCGCAGGTGATCCCACGGCACCGCCTGCTCGAGTTGTCCGGCGAGGCGCAGGAGCATGGATTCACCTCCCAGTGGTGAGATGAACTGCACCCCCATCGGCACGCCCTCAGCGGTCCGGTGCAGAGGTAGCGAGATCGCCGGTCGCCCGGTGAGGTTGGCCAGCTGGGTGTACGGGATCCAATTGAGGTTGTTGTTGATCATCGACTCCACGAGCCCCGAGTACCGCAGCAGGCCGGCCGTCCGGGTCCTGAGGAGCACTGTCGCAGCACGGTGTGCGGGTCGTGGTGTGTCCAGTGCCCCGACGTGCGGGGGCAGGTCTGCCAACGTGGGCGTGACCAGCAGGTCGTACCCCTCGAAGTACGCGGACAATCTCCGCACGTGCTCGTGTCGGCGCATCACCGTGCCGACGTAGTCGACGCTGCTGTGTGCTCGGCCCAGGGCCGCCATGATCTGCGTGTCCAACTCGAAGTCACCGTCCCGGCATCCGGTGCGCCGCTTGACGTCGTCGACCTGCCACGCCAGCACCACGAACCAGGTGGTGAGGAAGTCGCGCGCCAGCGCCAGGTCGTCGATCGGCTGTTCGTCGAGCATCTCGACGTCATGGCCCAGATCGGAGAGCGTGCGTGCGGTCGCCTCGACCGATGCCGAGGCCTCCGGATGGGGGTCGGAGTTGATCGAGGATGCGGTGCACACGCCGATCCGCAGCCGACCCGGTTCCCTACCGACCTGCGAGAGGAAGTCCTCGGTGGGCATCCCGGGGACGTAGGGACCGCTCGGCTCGCCACCGGCCAGGACATCCAGCATCGCCGCGGAATCGCGGACGGAGCGCGAGATCACGCCGTGCGTCGCCGCACCGTGCATCGCCTCGCCGATCATCGGCCCCATCGGCACCAGGCCCCGGCCCGGCTTGAGCCCCACGAGGCCGCAGCACGCGGCCGGGATGCGGATGGAGCCACCGCCATCGCTGGCCCCGGCCACGGGAACGACACCGGCCGCCACAGCGGCGGCCGACCCTCCCGAGGAGCCGCCGGGCGTCCTGGTGGTGTCCCACGGGTTGCGGGCGGGCCCGAAGAGGTCCGGTTCGGTGATTCCCTTCGCCCCGAACTCGGGGGTGTTGGTCTTGCCGAAGATGACGAGTCCCGCGTCGAGCCAGCGCTGGACCACTGTCGAGTGCTCGGCCGCCGGAATGTGGGACAGGGGCCGCGATCCGCCGCTGGTCGGCACCCCCCGGTAGTCCTGGCCCAGATCCTTGATGAGGAAGGGAACTCCGGCGAAGGGTCCGTCGAGCGACTCCGTCGCCCGGTCGCGGGCCCGGGCGTCCATCCGGTTGATGATGGCGTTGAGGTGCGGGTTGACGGTGTCCGCCTGCTGCACCGCGACCTCGAGCAACTCGCCCGCCGTCACCTCCCCGGACCGGACCAGGGCGGCCAGGCCGAGGGCGTCGTGGCGACGGTACTCATCGATACGCATGGGGTGAGAGTCTACTCAGGGCCGGCCAGGGGGCCGGGCCAACGGCAGATCACGCACACTCGAGAGATGACCCACTCGGTGTTCCCCCGAACGGCCAGGGCTCTGGCGTGCCTCGCCCTCGCTACGACGACTGCCGCCTGCGCGTCGAGGACCGTCGATCGCGACCCGTCCGCCTCGATCCCGGCGGACGCGTCGCAGAATCTCACCAGCCACTCGACGGTGCTGGACGAGCGGACCCGGACGTGGACGGTCTACCGTCCGCCGGCCGCGGTGGGTGATCCCTCGGCCCCCGCCCTCCTGGTCATCCACGGGACCGGGGACACCGCTTCGGGGATCCGCAACGGGATCGGACCCGATCTCGAGCAACTGGCCGACGAGGAGGGGTTCGCGGTGGTCTACGTCGACGGTCACCAGAACAACTGGAACGAGTGCCGCGTCGAGGGAGACTGGCCCGCCAAGGACGAGGACCTCGACGATCTGGGTCTCATGCGACAGGCTGCCGAGTCGGTGGGGTCGACCGGTCCTGTCTACGCGGTGGGATTCTCCTCCGGTGGTCACATGGCCATGCGCCTGGCCCTCGAGGCGCCGGACCTGGTCGACGGGGTCGCGGCCGTGGCCGCCAATCCCCCGACCGCGGACAACCTCGGTTGCGAGGTGCAGGGTGACCCGGTCCCCATCATGTTCGTGCAGGGGCGACAGGATCCCATCAACCCGATCGATGGTGGTGAGGTCCGCGTGGGATCGGGACTCACCGCGGCTTCCCGGGGCGAGGTCATGTCCGCCGTGGAGGGTGCGGAGTGGTTCGCCCGGTACAACGGGATCCTCGCCGGCGGCGCCACCCCGATGGTCACCCGGGAGGGGGACGCGGAGACGATCACGTGGGAGGGGCCCGCTCCGGTGCGCCTGGTGATGGTGGATCGCGTCGGCCACTCCTTCCCCACGCTGTCCGGCAGGTGGGGGCGAGATGGCGGGGCCCGCTACGACGCTCCCGGCGAGATCTGGAGGTTCTTCTCCCCCGCACCGGCGTGAGTGGACCCGGCTCCCCAGGACGACTCCTGTGGGCTTCGCGGGCGACCTGGTCGGCGAAATCGGTGATCAGGTGCGTCGGTTCCGCCAGGCGCGCCACGCTCCGGTCGACCAGAGCGCCCACGCCACCAACAGGGGTTGGAAGAACAGTCGGACCAGACGGGCACGGTCGGAGTCCAGTCCGAAGGCGTCCGTGCCGGTGACGTACTGCGAGATGTTCCCGGGGAAGATCGCCACGAAGAAGCCGGCGGTGATCCACCCCACGGCGGGCCGGACACGCATAGGAGCCAGGATGAGCGCCGCGCCCAGCCCGATCTCCACGACTCCCGAGGCCAGCACCACGACGTCCGGGTCCAGGGGAACCCATCCGGGCACCTGAGCTTGGAACTCCTCACGGAGGGTGGTCAGGTGCCCCACCCCGGCGCCCGCCAGCCCTGCGCCGAGGGTCCAGCGACCCACGTGGCGGGCCCCCTCCGCTGCCCGACCCCTACGCCGGGTCGTCGTGATGCCGGCGGGTCCGGCCTGGCGGTTTCCCGGAGTTCGGTTCATGGCAGAAGTATTGCGCACAACTCAATTGTGCGCAATCGACTTGTGCGGGACACTGGAGTCATGGACGCCGATCTCCGTCTCGACCAGCAGGTCTGTTTTGCCCTCTATGCCGCTTCCAGGGCGTCGACCGCGGCGTATCGGGAGGCCTTGGCCGCGGTGGGACTCACCTATCCCCAGTATCTGGTGCTGCTGGCCCTGTGGGAGGAGGACGGTCTGACGCTCCGACAGCTGGGCGAGCGGATGTACCTCGACTCCGGCACCCTCTCCCCTCTGCTCTCGCGGATGGAAGCCGCTGGACTGGTCTCCCGCAGCAGGGCGGGCAGGGACGCCCGCAGCGTCACCGTCTCACTCACCGGTCCGGGCAGCGCACTGCGCGAGGAGGCCGGACGCATCCAGTGCGCGTTGGTGGAGAAGCTCGACATGCCTCCGGGAGACCTGGTCGAGCTGCGCCGACTGGCGCGGGGTGTCGTCGCTGCCCTGGGTCGTGCGGACGCCCGATGATCGACGCCTGATGATGGCCGCCCCGGACGCGACCAGGCACGCTACACGGCGTCCGGCCGCGGTACGTTCTGTAGCCTGAGCTGGCCCCTGGCCAGGATCTTCCCGCCCTCGGTCTGGCTGATCACCACATCCCACAACTGCTGGCTGCGCCCCTGGAACAGGGCCTCCGCGCGCACCTCGACCCGTCCACCGGTCGATGCCCGCAGGAAGTCGGTGCCATTGTGGACGCCCACGGCGATCTGGCCGAGGTCGGCCACGGCGGCTCCGGCGCCGGCGCCGCCCGCGGATTCCACGATGCTGGCGTACACACCACCGTGGACGGTCCCCCACGCGGTGAGATGATCGCCGCCCAGGTCCGCGTGTCCCGACAGGCTCGTCGCGGTCACCTCGTCGACGACGAGTCCGGAGGCCCGGACGAAGGTGCTCGCGGCTTCGGAAGAGGCGTCGGGGAACCCGTCGGTTGCAGTCATGAGTTCTTTCTACCCGCACCTGAACCGTGCTCCCCCGCCGTCGCCACGGGTTGGCGCAGGATCGTCCGCAGTCGGGCCGGATCGGTCCTGCGCGCGTCGGAGAGATAGATCTCGTGGTGGTGCCCTGTGGGGATCAGGCCGCGGCCGGGGATGATCTCCTCGTGCATCCGGGCGATGACCGGCCCCTCCGCGTCGTACGGTCCGACGTGCAGGGTCTGGACGGCCGGGCCCTCGGCGAACTCTTCGAGTCGGACCCGGTCCACGGCGACCGCCGGCTTCCTCGCCGTCACCTTGTCCACGGCGGAGGCCACCATGTCCGCCGTGACCCAGTCGGGCTGCCAGATCATCATGGTCCATTCCCACGCGTCCTTGTTCCGCGCTGTGAACACCTCGAGATCGCGGGCGTACCAGAGTCCCTCGAGTGGGCCGACGGTGTGGACGCGCCCCAGATCGTCCTTCGCCATCGCCCGCACGGCGTAGGAACACGTGTACAGCGCCTCGAGCGTGGTGGCGTAGTCAGCGCAGGTGTTGGGGTCGCCGCGACCGTCGGCCATGAGGAACCTCATCGACGGCACCTGGACCAGGTCGAACCTTCCCACTCTCCCGTTGTAGAGGTCCTTGCGCTCCCGCTTGATGTCGAAGGATCCCACGTCTCACCCTTCCCGCAACTCCTCGATGTGCCGACGGTAGACCGCGGTGAGGTCGTCGATGTACGCGCGATCCCAGCGGGGTGTGATGTGCTTGCTGCAGTTGGCGTCGGCGGCGACCAGGTCCACGATGATCGCCCGCTCGACATGCCCGGTGTAGGTCCTCTCCCCCATCGTCCGCAGGCGATCCACCAGCTCGGGGTCCCGGTCCGGCTCGACGATCCGGGCGTGCCCGAACACCTTGAGCCGGGACCGCGTGGGGTAGTCGACGAAGAGGAGGCAGACGCGGCCGTCGTGGTCCACGTTGCCCACCGTGACGTACTGACGGTTGCCGTGGAACTCCACCCACGCCAGCGACGTGGGCGTCAGGACGTGGACGAACCCTGCGGGACCGCCGCGGTGCTGGGCATAGGGCCATCCGGATTCGGTGACACTGGACAGGACGAAGTGGTCTGCCCGCCGGATCAGCGCGGAATCGGTGCCGTCGAGGCTGAACTCGCCGGCCCCCTGCGGCCGGGTGAGACCTACCGACGCCTGCCGGGCGCGCGCGGCGGAGCCGAACGCGATCTCCGGGTAGCGGTTGGCGGGCACGGCTCCGACCCTACTCCGCCCGCACGGAACGTCAACGCTAGTTGACGTTCGGCGGTCGTCAATGTAGGTTGACGACTGAGGTGAGGAATGTGGAGACGACCTTCGATGACGACGACAACGCGCCCAACCCGGTCGAGCGTCTGGCTGCGATCGCGGAGGCGAAGACCGCACTCGCTCGCGAGGAGTCCGCGGCCGTCCGGCACGCCCGACTGCACGGCTTGAGCTGGGCGGAGATCGGGGTCGTCCTGGGAGTGAGCAAGCAGGCGCTGCACAAGAGGTTCGGTCGAGCGGGCTGAGCGACGGCGGACCTCAGCTGGTGGCGGGTCCGGTGGTCTGCCCCACGTACTGCGCGAGGTGGTCACCGGTGAGCGTGGATCGGGCCGCCACGAGCTCGGCGGGCGTGCCCTCGAACACGACGCGGCCACCACCGTGGCCGGCCCCGGGACCGAGGTCGATGATCCAGTCGGCGTGGGCCATCACGGCCTGATGGTGCTCGATGACGACGACGGACCTGCCCGCGTCGACCAACCGGTCGAGCATTCCCAGCAGATTCCGGACGTCGGCCAGATGCAGGCCGGTGGTCGGTTCGTCGAGCACGTAGACCTCCGCCTTGTCCGCCATCTGTGCGGCCAGCTTGAGCCGTTGCCGCTCCCCTCCGGACAGTGTGGTCAACGGCTGTCCGAGTCGCACGTAGCCCAACCCCACATCGCGGAGCCGGAGCAGGATCGTGTGCGCGGCCGGGATCCGGGATGGTCCCTCGCGGAAGAACTCCTCGGCCGTGGCCACCGACATCTCGAGAACCTCACCGATGTTGCGCTCCCCCAGCCGGTACTCCAGTACCTCGGCCTGGAAACGCCGCCCCTCGCAGTCATCACACGTCGTGGCGACCCCCGCCATCAGCGCGAGGTCGCTGTAGATCACCCCCGCCCCTTTGCAGGTGGGGCACGCGCCCTCGGAGTTGGGGCTGAACAGCGCGGGTTTGACCCCGTTGGCCTTGGCGAAGGCTTTCCGGATGGGGTCGAGCAGCCCGGTGTAGGTGGCGGGGTTGCTGCGGCGGGAACCGCGGATCGCGGTCTGGTCTATCGCGACCACACCGGGCCGCGGGGACACCGACCCGTGGATGAGTGAGCTCTTCCCGGAGCCCGCCACACCGGTCACCACGCACAACACGCCCAGCGGGATGTCGACGTCCACGTTGCGGACATTGTGGGCGGTCGCGCCCCGCACCTCGAGGCGGCCGGTCGCCGTGCGCACCTCGGCCTTGAGCGACGCTCGGTCGTCGAGGTGCCGGCCGGTGACGGTGCCGCTCTCCCGGAGCCCGGCGACCGACCCCTGGTAACAGATCTCGCCCCCCGCGGACCCCGCGCCGGGCCCCAGGTCCACCACGTGATCGGCGATGGCGATGATCTCCGGCTTGTGCTCCACCACGAGCACGGTGTTCCCCTTGTCGCGCAGCCTCAGCAGCAGGTCGTTCATCCGCTGGATGTCGTGCGGATGCAACCCGATCGAGGGCTCGTCGAAGACGTAGGTCACGTCCGTCAGTGCCGATCCCAGGTGTCGGATCATCTTGACCCGCTGCGACTCGCCGCCGGAGAGGGTGCCGGCCGGACGGTCCAGCGAGAGGTAGCCCAGTCCGATCTCCACGAAGGAGTCCAGGGTGTGCTGTAGAGCCGCGAGCAGTGGGGCGACAGAAGGCTCGGAGAGTCCGCGGAGCCACTCGGCGAGATCGGTGATCTGCATCGCCGAGGCGTCGGCGATGTTCAGCTCCCCGATCCGGGAGGACCGTGCACCCTCGTTGAGGCGGGTACCCCCGCAGTCGGGACAGGTGGTGAACACCACCGCCCGCTCGACGAACGCCCGGATGTGCGGCTGCATCGCCTCGACATCCTTGGCCAGCATCGACTTCTGGATCTTCGGGATCAGACCCTCGAAGGTCACGTTGATCCCGTCGGCCTTGATCTTGACCGGCTCCCTCCGGAGCAGATCGTGCATCTCCTGCTCGGTGAAGTCCCGGACAGGCTTGTCCATGTCGAAGAACCCGGACCCCGCGTAGATGCGCCCGTACCACCCGTCCATCGAGTACCCGGGCACCGTGATGGCGCCCTCGGCGAGCGACCTGGACCTGTCGACGAGGGCGTCGACGTCGAAATCGGACACCGACCCCCGCCCCTCGCACGTCACGCACATCCCACCGGTGATGGAGAACTCCGCCTTCTGCCGGCTGCCGTCCGCCTTCTTCAGCGTGCCCACGCCGCTGGCGGAGGCGACGTTGAACGAGTACGCCTTGGGCCCGCCGATGTGCGGCTGCGCGAGCCGGCTGAACAGGATGCGCAACAGGGCGCCGGTGTCGGTCGCCGTACCGACCGTCGACCGGGGGTCGGAACCCATGCGCTCCTGATCCACCACGATGGCCGTGGTGAGACCGTCGAGAAGATCCACCTCGGGGCGAGCGAGGGTGGGCATGAAGCCCTGCAGGAACGCACTGTAGGTCTCGTTGATCATCCGCTGGGACTCGGCGGCGATCGTGGCGAAGACCAGGGAGCTCTTACCTGAACCGGACACGCCGGTGAACGCGGTGAGCCGACGTTTGGGCAGGTCGACGTCGACCGACTTCAGTGTGTTCTCCCGCGCCCCCCGGACACGGATGACGTCGTGTGAATCGGCGATGTGGTCACTCACGGGGGCTTCTCCTCGCTGCGGGTGTGTGCCGTCAACCGTAGGACGCCGGGCACCCGGCCGGGGGCGGGATGCCTAGCCGCGCTCCTGGTGTTCCATTGCGGTCGCGTGCAGCCGCGCAAACCGCTCGAACTCGTCCTCGTCCCATCCGGGCCGCCCCGTGGCGGCGGCCCACCCGTCCAAGATCTGGCGATCGTAGAGGTGACCGTATCCCTGGGATCCACCGATGGCGTTGCCCAAGTCCGCGGTGACCTGGAAGAAGGTGACGACGGGAAGGTAGCGCATCCCCGGGTGTCGGCCTCTGCCCGGCGGCTCGGCAAGCCAGTCCGGCCGCGCGAACAACAGATCAGTTGTCCACCACACCACGGGGTCGGTGGCGTGCTGGACATAGAGTACGCGCGGTGGGATCCACGAGGTGTCGTCACCACGGAACTCGGCCGGATCCTCCGAGAAGCGGACCAGTAGACCGTCGGCGTAGACCGGTTCGGCCGCCCGCGTTCCCGGATCCCGCCGCTCGACCAGAGAACTCCAGATCCGATTGGAATGCGGTGGTCCCAGCCACAGGACTCCGTCCACGGTGGCGCGGATATCCCGGAGTCCGGAGAAGGCGGCCTCGCCGGCCTGGGTGCCCAGGCTCTCGCCGTAGACGTAGAGTGCCGGCCGCTGACGGTCGGACGGCAGGGAGTCACGCCAGGTGACCACGGCATCGATGAGTGCCTTCCCGGCGGTCTCCGCCTTCTCGCGATCGGCGAGGAACGAGATCCAGCTCGGAAGGTAGGAATACTGGGTGCCGACCAGGGCCACGTCCCCACCGGAGAGAAGTTCGATGGCCTGCGCGGCGTGCGGATTGATCCATCCGGTCCCTGTAGTGGGGGCGATCACCACCGATCCCCGCTCCCAGGCACGGGTCCTGTCCAGCTCGGCCACCACGAGTCGCGCGCGCTCGTCGTCGGTAGGTGCGGACTCCAGCCCGGCATAGGCCCGGATGGGCTCGCGTGCATCCTCCCGTAACAGGTCGCTCAGATGCGCGCGTCCGAGACCGCCACTGACGAAGCGGCGCCCCTGCCTGCCCAGGTCCTCGAAGTCGACATGGGACCCCGGCCCCCCGGATCGCTCGCTGGCCGTCGGGCGCTGCGCGCCGGGGAGGTCCTGGTCGTTCTGCACGCTGAAGACCCGGTTGGCGGTCTGGAAGAACGCGCGCGGGATCACTCCTTGCGCCACGCCCACCATGAGGGCGGCCACCACCACGATCCCGGTGATCCGGGCCGAGTTCTCCCCCACGGCGAATCTGCGACGGACGAGCAGTACGAATCCCCGATAGGCCGCCTGGATCACCCGGCATGCGATCAAGAGCACCACGAAGACGGCAAGAGCAACCCAGGGGGCGCGCATGTAATCGCTCCACGGAGGTCTGGGCGACGCGACCAGATCCGATACCTGGTCCTGCCACCGGACAGCTGTGGCCGTGGCCGTGATGAGGTAGACGATCAAGACGTAAGGCGCGGACAACCGCGCGAACGCCACGACCCGGTCGCCGAGGTCCAGCAGCGCAGGACCGAGAGTCACGCGGGGACTCACCAGTCTCTTCCACACGGTCCGCACCGCGATGCCGGCCCCGTATCCCACCAGCATGGACAAACCGGTGACGAAGCCCTGGTACTGCCAGGTTCGAGGCAGAAGCGACGGCATGAGCGAGGCCCAGGCGGCGAGTGCTCCGACGATGACGCCCGTGACGGACAGGTGCCAGCGGTGCCACAGCACTACCAGCACCTCGCCGGCCCTGTTCACCTCAAACGTTCGGCGCGCCGGGCAGCGGCCACCAGGTCGCCGGACATCCGCGCCAACTCGGCGGCGTCCTCCCCCTCGACGATCGCGGTGTGCAGGTCCTCACACGCACACCTGAGCTGGAACATGCGGTCCATGAGGTCCGTCGACTCGGAGTCCGAGAGCACCACCGTCCCCTCCGGCAGCTCGCGGACCCTCAGTGACTGCCTCTGCTCGTAGGCGCGCTGACGGCAGGAGCGACGACAGTACCGTCGTCGTCGACCCGTGTTCCCCTCGTCGACCGGACGCCCGCACCACGCGCACGAGGCCTCACCCCGCCGGGGCGGGGGGAGCTCGGAGGGGGCGCCGGTGTCCACGGTGGTCAGGGTACCGAGAGGGTCCCCGGCTGGCCTGCTGCCGTGTGCCGTGGGAACATTCGGGGGGTCACCTGGCGTTACATGACCAGGAACACGACAGCGTCGTGTCACAGGATGTCATGTGGCAGTCAGCTGAAAAGACGGACGAACACGGTAGAAGGAGTTCGCATGGCAGATCGAGTCCTCAGGGGCAGCCGCCTCGGTGCGGTGAGCTACGAGACCGACCGGGACACCGATCTCGCGCCCCGGCGGATGGCCAGGTACCAGACGGAGAACGGCGAGGTGTACGAGGTCCCGTTCGCCGACGACGCCGAGATCCCCGGCACCTGGATGTGCAAGAACGGCCAGGAGGGCCAGCTCATCGATGGCCCGTCGGTGGAGGTCAAGAAGGGTAAGCCGCCGCGCACCCACTGGGACATGCTCCTCGAGCGTCGGTCGCTCGACGATCTGGAGGACCTGCTCAAGGAGCGGATGGACATCCTCAAGAAGCGTCGGCGCGCTGGCGCCCGCTAGAAGAGCCCGACCCCGCCGGGACGCCCCCGGCCCCTCGACGGGGCCGGGGGCGTCCTGATTTCGCGGGCGGGGTCAGCGCCGGACGAGCGATCTCAGCTGTCCGCGTCGCTTCTCCCAACCCCATCGCGCTACGTTCACAGCGGCCTCGCGGAAGATGGACTCACTCATCTTGGAGTGCCCGACGGTGCGTTCGGTGAAGGTGATCGGGACCTCGACGACCGTGCCCCCGGCGTTCAACAGACGCCAGGTCATGTCGATCTGGAAGCAGTACCCCTTCGATTCGATCGCGTCCATGTCCAGGCGTGACAGGGACTCGCTGCGGTAGGCCCGGAAGCC
>NZ_JAALDV010000395.1:0-1429 GCF_014145045.1 Dietzia sp. DQ12-76 | reverse complement strand
TCAGCCGCTCGGGCGGGTGGCTGCCGTCGGCGTCCATCTCCACGAGCACGGAGTAGCCGCGTTCCAGGCCCCAGCGGAATCCGGCGATGTAGGCGGCGCCGAGCCCCTGCTTGCCCGCGCGGTGCAGGACGGTGATCCGCCCCCGGGGGTCGTCGGCGGCGAGCCGGTCGGCGACCTCCCCGGTGCCGTCGGGGCTGTTGTCGTCCGCGATGAGGACCGCCACGTCGGGGGCTGACGCGAGCAGGCGCTCGACGACGCCCGGGAGGTTGTCGCGCTCGTCGTACGTGGGGATGATCACCAACGTCCGCGAGGACGCAGCTGCGGGTGGAGGCGCCATCGGATCGGTCACTTACGTCTCCTCGCACTCGGTCGCGGGTCGCCGCCGGGTGCGGATCAACGCCCATCCCAGGCCGACGAACCCGATGAGGCAGCTCACCATCTGCGGGATGCCGCCCAGTCGGGTTGCCATGGTACCGGCGGAGTCCGACTCGACCTGCGCCGACAGTGTCGCGGGCTCGAAGATCCCGGTCTTCTGGAGCACCTGACCGTCCGGGCCGATCACCGCGCTGACCCCGCTGGTCGCCGCGACGAGGACGGGGACGTGGTGCTCCACCGCCCGGACCCTCGACATGGCGAGCTGTTGGTAGCTCATCGGGGACCTGCCGAAGGTCGCGTTGTTCGTGGGCACCGTGAGGATCTGGGCTCCGCGGGCGACCGGTTCACGTGCCGCGGCGTCGAAGGCGATCTCGAAGCAAATGGCCACCCCGAAGTCGATCCCGGCCGCGGTCACCATCCCGTCGCCGTCGCCTGGGACGAAGTGCCCGGCGGTCCGGGCGATCGGGAACACGGCTTCGAGCGGCGCGCGCAGGGGCAACCACTCCCCGAACGGTTGGATGTACTTCTTGTCGTGGCGGTCGACCACGGGATCCGCGGCGGGCTCGGGCGATCGACCGTCCCAGACCAGGTAGGAGTTGGTGGCCTCGGGGCCGTCACCCACCCGCAGGACGGTGCCCACGAGGATCGGGGCGTCCAGTCGACGCGACAGGGCGGAGATCTGGGCGCCGGCCTGCCGGTCGGCCAGGGGCGAGATGTCGGAGGCGTTCTCCGGCCACAGCACCACATCCGGCCGGACCGCGGTTCCGGCCTCGACGTCGTCGGCGAGCTCCGCGGTCACCCGGAGGTGGTTCTCGAGTACAGCACGGCGCTGCGCGTTGAAGTCCAACCCGAGGCGCGGGACGTTGCCCTGGATCACGGCGATGTCGGCGGTCTCCCCGGTGCCCCGGGGCGTGGTGTCGAGTGCCGCCGCGGCGGCGAGTCCCGCGGTGACGAGGGGGACCACAAGGAGTCCGGTGGCCGAGCGCAGTGTCCCGCGCGGCGGCCGGTGCCGGCGAGCGAGTAGGAGGACGACGAGTCCGAGCGCGGTGCCCGT
>NZ_JAALDV010000394.1:0-3006 GCF_014145045.1 Dietzia sp. DQ12-76 | reverse complement strand
CCCCCGAGGCACGGACGCGCGAGGTCACCGCGACCGCGGTGTACGTCAACCTCGCGACCCCCGACGCCGCCGCCCGCGTGGCCGCGATGGACGTGGACGGCGTCGGCCTGCTGCGCGCCGAGTTCCTCATCACGAGCGCACTGGAGGGTGTCCACCCGCGCACACTCATCGCCGAGGGGAGGACGGACGACTACGTGGACCGCATGGCTTCCGGGATCGCCACGATCACCGCGGCCTTCGACCCCCGGCCCGTGATCTACCGCGCGACCGACCTTCGCTCGAACGAGTTCCGTGGCCTGCTCGGCGGGGAGGTCGAGGCCGAGGAGCGCAACCCGATGATCGGCTACCGTGGATGCTTCCGGTACACCAAGGAGCCGGACCTGTTCCGGCTCGAGCTGGATGCGCTGGCCCGTGTGCGCGAGAAGCACCGCAACCTGCACCTGATGATCCCGTTCGTCCGCACGGCGTGGGAGCTCCGCGCCTGCCTGGACATCATCGACGGCCACCCACTGGGGCGCGACCCGGGACTCAAACGGTGGATCATGGCCGAGGTCCCGTCGGTCGTCCACTGGATCCCCGAGTACGCGGCGATGGGCATCGACGGCGTCTCGATCGGGTCCAACGATCTCACCCAGCTGACCCTGGGCGTGGACCGCGACTCCGAGGTGTGCGCGGAGTTGTTCGACTCCATGGACCCGGCGGTACTGGCGTCCATCGACCAGATCATCGACCGCTGCCACGAATCGGGGCTCACCGTCTCCCTGTGCGGCCAGGCGGCGTCAACCGACCCCGCGATGGCCGAGCATCTCGTACGCCGGGGAGTGACGTCGGTGTCGGTGACACCCGACTACGCCGAGATCACCCGGCGGACCGTGGCACGCGCCGAGAAGGCGATCCTGCTCGATGCGGCGCGATCGGCGACACGCCGCTCACCTGCGAAATAAGAGACTCTCCTCACCTTGGACGGATCGCTGACAACGCACTAACATCTGTCTTGTTACCGACGGGTAGGTTCCGGTGAGCACATGGACATCGGCGCCGACCCGCGCGGCCACCTCCATTGCCACGACACCGCACTCCGATCGGAGAAGACCGTAATGGGTCACTACAAGAGCAACGTCCGCGATCTCGAGTTCAACATGTTCGAGGTCCTGCGCATGAACGAGGCACTCGACGCAGGCGAGTTCGGCGACATGGACACCGACACCGCCCGGGGAATCCTCTCCGAGGTCGCGACCCTCACCGAGGGCCCGGTCGCCGAGTCCTTCTCGTCGGCCGACCGCAACCCGCCGGTCTTCGACGCCGAGACCCACTCGGTCTCCCTGCCGGAGGACTTCAAGAAGTCCTTCCGCGCCTGGTACGAGGCGGGTTACTGGTCGATGGGGCTGCCGGAGGACCTCGGCGGCATGCCCGCCCCCCGCGCGTTGGTGTGGGCCACCGGCGAGATGATGCTCGGCGCCAACCCCCCCGCGTTCATGTACGGCGCCGGACCGTCCTTCGCGGCCGTGCTCTACGAGAACGGCACCGAGGAGCAGAAGGAATGGGCCGCCACCTGCGTCGAGCGCGGCTGGGGCGCGACGATGGTGCTCACCGAGCCCGACGCCGGATCCGACGTGGGCGCCGGACGCACCAAGGCCGTCAAGCAGGACGACGGGAGCTGGCACATCGAGGGCGTCAAGCGGTTCATCACCTCCGCGGATTCCGATGATCTGTTCGAGAACATCTTCCACCTCGTCCTGGCCCGCCCCGAGGGCGCCGGACCGGGAACCAAGGGACTGTCGCTGTTCTTCGTCCCCAAGTTCCACTTCGACTTCGAGACAGGTGAACTGGGCGAGCGCAACGGCGTCTTCGTCACCGGCGTCGAGCACAAGATGGGCATCAAGGTCTCCACCACCTGCGAGCTGACCTTTGGCGGACACGGAGTGCCCGCCAAGGGCTGGATCGTCGGCGACGGGGAGCTCAACCTGGGCATCCGTCAGATGTTCGACGTGATCGAGCACGCCCGGATGATGGTGGGCACCAAGGCCATCTCCACCCTGTCGACCGGCTACCTCAACGCACTGGAATTCGCCAAGGAGCGCGTGCAGGGTGGCGACATGGCCGAGATGGCCGACAAGAACGCGCCCCGCGTGACCATCACGCACCACCCGGACGTGCGCCGAGCACTCATCCGCCAGAAGGCGTTCGCCGAGGGCCTGCGCGCGGTGTACATGTACACCGCCGCCCACCAGGATGTCGAGATCGCCCAGCGCGTCTCGGGCGCGGACGGCGAGCTCGCCCACCGCGTCAACGACCTACTACTGCCGATCGTCAAGGGTGTCGGGTCCGAGCGGGCATACGAGCTGCTCACCGAGTCACTGCAGACCTTCGGCGGGTCGGGCTTTCTCCAGGATTACCCGATCGAGCAGTACATCCGCGACGCCAAGATCGACTCCCTGTACGAGGGCACCACCGCGATCCAGGCGCAGGACTTCTTCTTCCGCAAGATCGCCCGCGACCGCGGCACCGCCATCGGGCACGTGTCGGCACAGATCAAGAAGTACATCGAGGCCGAGGGTCCCGCCGAGTTGGCCACCGAGCGCGAGGTACTGGCGACCGCTCTCGCCGACGTCGAGGCGATGGTCGGCACCTGCTTCGACCACCTCCTCGCCTCCCAGGAGGACCCCAAGCACCTGTACATCATCGGGCTCGCCTCGGTCCGCCTGCTCATGGCGTTCGGTGACCTCATGATGGGGTGGCGTCTGCTCGTCGGCGCCGAGGTGGCGCTGGCTGCGCTGGAGGGCGCGTCGGACGCCGACACCGCCTTCTACAACGGCAAGATCGCCGCCGCCAAGTGGTTCGCGAACAACGAGCTGCCGCTCCTCACCGCCACTCGTGGCATCGTCGCCGGCCTCGGCGGCGAGCTCATGGAGCTGGACGAGGCCGCGTTCTGATCCATCGCTGAGCCGCTCCCCGCGATCCCCGGGGGTGTGCGTCGTGTCGGGTCCCGACACAGCGCACACCCCC
>NZ_JAALDV010000393.1:0-1078 GCF_014145045.1 Dietzia sp. DQ12-76 | reverse complement strand
GGCGGGCGGCGGCGGCGAACGCCATCCCCGTCATGTACGCCTCCCCGCGACCGCCGCGTGGCTCCCATGCCGCCGCGGCCACGTCGTCGACGTTCAGGCCGGGCCACAGCTCCGCCATCCGGTCCGGCGCGATGAGCTCGGTCTCGATGCCCAGGCTCTGCTGCATGGCCACGTTCGCGCGCAGCGGGATCACGTTCTCCTCGCCGACGATCACCGCGTATCCGCACTGGCGGAACGCCATGTCGTCGCCCAGCAGCTCGGTCGCGTTCTCGAACACCGGGATGCTGTGCCAACTCAGGGCCGCCATGGTGGGCGAACCGTAGTGGCAGCGGACGATGCCGCTGGACTTTCCGGTCATACCGGAACACAGGGTGTCCTTCTCGACGACGAGGACGTCGGTCTCGCCGCGCTCGGCCAGGTTCCAGGCGATCGACAACCCTTCGAGTCCCCCGCCGATCACGAGGAACTTCACTGTCTCGGCCCGCTGAGCCGTCTCGGCCGGGTGCGCTGTGTCGGTCATGGGGATCACTCTCTCGTGGTGTGTGGGTCAGGCGGCGTCGGGAGCCGGGAGGTCATCGCAGGTGAGCAGGTCGGAAAGAACGTCGGCCAACGCCTCGGCGCCCCGTTCGGCGTCGGCGTCCTCCACGTGCTCCTCCGGGGAGTGCGACACCCCGGAGGGGTTGCGGACGAACAGCATCGCGGTGGGGACGTGCGCGGCCAGGACACCGGCGTCGTGGCCCGCCCCCGTGGCCAGGACGGGGACCCCGGGCAGATCGTCGAGCAGCCGGTCACGGAACACCGGGTCGAAGGTCACCGAGCCGCTGAGCGACTCCTGCACGATCGAGCTCCCGCAGCCCTCGCGCGCGGCCGCCACCGACGCCGCCTCCGCGATCTCGTGGACCATCCGAGCGGTGACGGCGTCGTCGGGGTGGCGCACGTCCAGCCACAGATCGACCCGGGAGGCGATGACGTTGGTGCCGCCGGGGGTGGGCACGATCCGTCCCACGGTCGCCCGGGCGCCCCGGTGGGCGCGGGCGATGCGCCGGACGTCGAGGACGGTGCGGGAGGCCGGGATCAA
>NZ_JAALDV010000392.1:0-2176 GCF_014145045.1 Dietzia sp. DQ12-76 | reverse complement strand
CCGGCTGGCGGACGCCGTCGCCTCGGCTCTCGTCGAGGTCAGGCGACGTCCCCCCGAGCGGAGGTATGCGGAGCGGATGTCGCGGTATCGGGACCTCGGTCTGAGACTAGAGTGAAACGCGTCACAGGCCGTCGGCACTGATTCGGGGGCCGCATCGCCGCACGAGAGGCTCAACCGATGTCGGACTCCACGACCTCGTCGACCTACGCCGAGGCCCACCGGCTCTCGATCACCGATCCCGATGCCTTCTGGCTGGAGGCCGCCGGCGCCATCGACTGGACCACGCCCCCCACGACCGCGGTCGACGGGTCCAGGCCGCCGTTCTACCGCTGGTTCCCCGACGGCCGACTCAACACGTCGTACAACTGCCTCGACCGCCATGTCGAGGAGGGACGAGGGGACCAGGCCGCGTTCATCTACGACTCGGCGGTGACCGGGGCCACCGAGACCATCACGTACTCCCAGTTGCTCGAGCAGGTCGAGGCCTTCGCGGGTGCGCTCGTCGCCGAGGGAGTGGGCCACGGCGACCGGGTCGTGATCTACATGCCCATGGTTCCCCGCGCGGCCGTGGCGATGCTCGCGTGCGCCCGGATCGGCGCCGTGCACTCCGTCGTGTTCGGGGGTTTCGCCGCGCCGGAGCTGGCCATACGCATCGACGACGCCCGGCCGAAGGTGGTGGTGACCTCGCCCGGCGGAATCGAGCCCACCCGCAAGGTCCCCTACTTCCCGATGGTCGCCAAAGCCCTGGGTCTCGCCCGCCACACACCGGGTGCGGTGATCGTCGCCGACCGACCGGACCAGTTCCCGGACGAGTCCTTTCCCGAGACCCCCGGCACCACCTGGAGCGACTGGGATGAGGCGGTCGCGGGGTCGGAGCCGACCGGGCCCGTCCCCGTCGCCGCGACGGACCCGCTGTACATCCTGTACACGTCCGGGACCACGGGCCTGCCCAAGGGCGTCGTGCGGGACAACGGTGGCCACGCCGTCGCGCTGGCGTGGTCGATGTGGAACGTCTACGGGGTCCGCCCCGGCGAGGTCTGGTGGACGGCCTCGGACGTCGGCTGGGTCGTGGGACACTCGTACATCGTCTACGGCCCGCTGCTGGTGGGCGCGACGTCCATCATCTACGAGGGCAAACCGGTCGGCACCCCGGACGCCGGCGCGTTCTGGAGGGTGATCGCCGAGCACGGGGCCACCGCGCTGTTCACCGCGCCCACGGCCGTCCGGGCCATCCGTAAGGAGGACCCGGAGGGCCGGGAGATCGCCCGGTACGACCTGTCCGGTATGCGCACCCTGTTCTGTGCGGGCGAACGGCTGGATCCCGACACCTATCGATGGGCCACGGAGAAGCTGGGCAAGCCCGTGGTGGACAACTGGTGGCAGACCGAGACGGGCTGGCCCATCGCCTCCAACCTGCGCGGTCTCGAGCCTATGCCGATCAAGGCAGGGTCCCCCACCGTGCCCGTACCCGGATACGACCTGCGCGTCCTGGATGCCGGGGGGACTGAACTGCCCGCGGGGGAGGAGGGCAACCTGGCGATCCGGCTGCCGATGGCGCCGGGCACCCTGTCGGGCCTGTGGGAGGACGACGAGAGGTTCATCTCCTCGTACATGTCCGTCTTCGACGGGTACTACTCCACCGGAGACGGCGGCTACATCGACTCCGACGGCTACGTCTACGTCATGGGCCGGACCGACGACGTCATCAACGTCGCCGGCCACCGGTTGTCGACGGGCTCCATGGAGGCCGTGATCGCCACCCACCCCGCGGTGGCCGAGGCCGCCGTCATCGGTGTGAAGGACGAACTCAAGGGCCAACGGCCGGTCGGGTACGTGGTCCTCAAGTCCGGTCAGGTCCGCGATCCCGAGGAGTTGCGGGCGGAGTTGGTGGCGATGGTCCGCGAGGAGATCGGCGCGGTGGCCACCTTCCGCGACTGCACGGTCGTGCAGGGCCTGCCCAAGACCCGGTCGGGCAAGATCCTGCGCAAGACGATGCGACAGATCGCGGACGGACACGAGGACGTCACAGTCCCGTCGACGATCGAGGACCCGGCCGTGCTCGATGCACTCACACCGTTCCTCCGACCGGCGGAATAGGGCGCGCCGGCCGTCACCCGTGGTCGCCGCGGCGGACCCCGCACACGACGACGCCCCGCCCCCCGGAACGGGGGGCGGG
>NZ_JAALDV010000391.1:0-2387 GCF_014145045.1 Dietzia sp. DQ12-76 | reverse complement strand
GGGGCCCCGGGCGGGGTCTGGCCGCGACGTCGGCCGCTCACGCCCGACGGGGTAGGGATGTCACGCCGACCGGCGGGAGTCCGGCGGCGAGCGAGAGGGTCTTGCAGAACGCGGCCGCGTGGCCGGTCAGGTCGGGGTCGAGTGCGGTCCACGACGCGCGCAGCTCGAGCTGATGGGCCTGCGGTGGCCCGGAGATGTCGCCGTAGCGCACCGAGGCGGTACTGGTGACTGTCCCGCCCAGGGACGTGTAAGGTCCGGCGTCCTCCTCCAGGGCCTCGGTGAGCCAGCTCCAGGCGACCCGGGGCAGGAGCGGATCACCGGCGAGCGAGGCCTCCATGTCCGCCTGGATGTAGGCGACCAGTCGGAGGGTGCCGTTCCACGCGTCGTCCCCGGAGGGGTCGTGGAGGAGGATCAGACGGCCGAACGCGTCGCCGTCGGAGAACTCGGGCACATCGTCCCCGCCGGGCGGAATGATCTCCACGCCGAGTGCGTGACTGTACGGCGCCAGTCTCTGAGGCGGACGGATCGGGCCGACGGAGATCTCAGGGCGGACCTCGAGCCGGGACAGCGACTCGACCGCCTCCCGGAAGACCTCGGGCTCGCCGTCATTGACCGATGTGCTCACAGGGCCTCACGCTAGCGACCGGCCGACGGCGGCCCGAGGAGGCGCGCCGTCAGCCACCGGGGTGGGGTGAGGGGCCCCGGTGACGGACTCATGGGACCATGGGGGTGTGCTGAACTCCGATGTGCCCTCGAATCCCAGGTCCGCCGACTCCCGGGGTGCCGGGCCCGCCACGGCTCGACGAGCCGGGACCGGACCCTACCTCGACGAAGTCAGGGGCACCGGCGCCGCCCGCACCCCGGTGTGGTTCATGCGTCAGGCGGGACGCTCGCTCCCCGAGTACCGCGAACTCCGGGCCGGGACCACCATGCTCGAGGCCTGTTTCGATCCCGAGATGACCTGCGAGATCACGGTGCAGCCCGTCAGGCGCCACGGGGTGGACGCCGCCATCTTCTTCTCCGACATCGTCATCCCGCTCGCGGCGGCGGGGGTGGACATCGACATCGTCCCGGGCACCGGGCCGGTGGTCTCCACGCCCATCCGCGACGAGGCCGGGGTCGCCGCCCTGCCCGACCTCACACCGGACCGCCTCGAGAAGATCGGTGAGGCCGTCCGCCTGGTGATCGCCGAGCTCGACCCGCACGTCGCGCTCATCGGATTCGCCGGCGCCCCGTTCACCCTGGCCTCCTACCTCATCGAGGGAGGCCCCAGCCGCAACCACGAGCACACCAAGTCCCTGATGTACTCCCGACCCGACGTCTGGCACGCGCTGATGTCCAAGTTGGCCGATCTGACCACGGTGTTCCTGCGTACCCAGATCGACGCCGGTGTGGACGCGGTGCAGCTGTTCGACTCATGGGCGGGGGCGCTGAGCCTGCGCGACTATCGTTCGATGGTGCTGCCGCATTCGGCCGGGATCTTCTCGGACGAGGTGATCTCCACCGTTCCCCGGACGCACTTCGGGGTGGGCACCGGGGAGCTCCTCGGCGCCATGGGGGAGGCCGGTCCGGAGGTGGTCGGGGTGGACTGGCGGATCCCGCTGGACGACGCCGCCGGTCGGGTGCCGGGGAAGGTGCTCCAGGGCAACCTCGACCCCGCCATGCTGTTCGCCGATCGTCCCGCCCTGGACTCCGAGGTCCGCCGGATCCTCGACGAGGGTTCGCGCGCGCGTGAGCTCGGAGCCCGCGGCCACGTGTTCAACCTGGGGCACGGGGTCCTGCCCGCCACCGACCCGGGCGCCGTGACCCATGTGGTGGAGCTGGTCCACGAACTGAGCGGGAAGTAGGGGTGGCGCCTCGAGTCGCAGTGGTCGGTGGTGGCCTGAGCGGCCTGACCGCCGCCTATCAGCTCGCCCTCGACCTTCCTGACGCCCGGATCACGGTGCTCGAGGCGTCCGACATCCCGGGCGGGGCGCTGCACACGGTCGACTTCCCGTCCGGGCCCATGGAGCTCGGGGCCGAGGCCTTCATCGGCCGTCGCCCGGAAGCATCCGAACTCGTCGCCGAGCTGGGCCTGACCGACGCCCTGCGCCATCCCGGCCCGCTCGGCCCGGCGATCCTCACCGGCGGCCGGCTGGTCCCGATGCCGCCCGGCACCGTCATGGGGCTGCCGTCCGACGTGACCGCCCTGACCGGCGTCCTGACCCCCGCGGAGTCGGACGCCGCCGCCCGCGAGAGGGACACACCACTGGAGTGGGAGCCAGGCGGCGACGTCTCGCTGGGCCGCCTGGTCGCCGAGAGGTTCGGAGACGCGGTGGTCTCGCGACTCGTCGACCCCATGCTCGGCGGCGTGTACGCGGCGCCCAGTTCGGGGCTCGGCCTGCGCA
>NZ_JAALDV010000390.1:0-1769 GCF_014145045.1 Dietzia sp. DQ12-76 | reverse complement strand
GGCGACCGCCGCCGCCGAGTACCGCCGGTCGGCCGGGCCGGCGGCGCGCAGGTCATCCGACCGCAGGACCTCGGCCTTCAACGCCGCCGCCAGTGGCACGGCCAGCGTGGACTTGCCCGACCCGGACACCCCTCCCACGAGGACCAACCTGACGCGGCCGCGCAAGAGGGCGTCTACTCCCTGATCCGCCAGTTCCAGGGCGTGCCGAGCATGCGCACCTCCGCTCCCGGTCTGGTCGGCGCGGATGGCGGTGACCTTGGACCGCACGACCGCGCGGTACCCGATGTAGTGATGGACGAGGGAGGGCGGGGCGTCATCACCGGAGAAGTCCCGGTACGCCCGGAGGAAGGCCTCCGCGAGGTCCCGTGCCCCCGCCCTGTCGAGGTCCATGGCCAGGAACCCGGCGTCGAGCATGGCGTCCCCGAACCTGAGCCGGTCGTCGAACTCGAGACAGTCGATCACACGCGGCCCGTCGTCCTCGAGGTAGATGTCGGCCGCGAGCAGGTCCCCGTGACCGTCGACCACCCGGCCTGCGTCCACGCGTGCCCGTAGGAGCCGGCGCCGTCCGCGCAGGTACTCCCCCGCGAGCCACTCGAGGTCGTCGACGATCTCCGGTGCGTCCTCGCCCACGCTCAGACGGCGCAGGTGTGCGATCGACTCCCCCCACAGACCGGCCACGGCGTCCGCCGTGCCCATGGCCTCGATCTGCCCGGAGCGGGGGCTCGCGGCGTGCAGACGAGCGAGTTGCCGGCCCACCTCCCGCACGCCCACCACGAGATCCGGATCGCCGGCCCGTCCGATGCCCGAGACCCGTGACCGCACCAGCGACTCCAGGCTCCGGTCGGCGGGGAGACGACGCATCCTGACCACGTGGTCGATCACCTCGCCCTCGGGATCGCGGACCTCGAGCACGCCGTCGTAGACGTCCGGCGCCATGCGACTGTTGAGCTCGACCTCCCGCCGACTCTGCTCGGCGCGGGCCCGGACCGTGGTGTTGTCGAGGAAACCGAGGTCGATCGGTTTGCGCACTTTGTGAGCCTGGTCACCATAGAGCACGATGAGAGCACTGTGCGTCTCCACGACGCCAGGCGGCGCTCCCGATGTCGGATCCGAATGCGCAGGCGTGGCCATAACGCCAGCCTAGGCAGGTGCGACGCGGCCCGCCGCCGAGTCGGGGATACGGGTGACCACGACCCCTCGCGACCGATGACCGAAGTGTTACCTCAAGGAACACTCAGCATTTGACCCCCTGACAGGGCCGGAGTCCGCTTGTAGGGTCACCGACGCATCTCGCTCTGGTCGAGGTGTCCGCGATGAGAGCCATCGGGGTCAATGAAGATGGGAGCTGTTCATTACATGACGAACACCCACCGGAAGACCACCAACCGCACCACCGCCAAGATCGCCGCCGTCGGCGCGTTCGGACTGGGTGCCGCCATCGCGTTCCCCGGCCTCGCGGCCGCGCAGGAGGCACCGTCCGGGAGCCTCGAGGGACTCGCGGGCGACACCGGCAGCCTCACGGAGATCGCGGGTGAGGACGGCAGCCTCGGCGACCTCGGACTCGGCACCGACCTCGCCGTGGACCTGGGAAGCCTCGCCTTCAACCTGAACCTCGATGCCGAGGCGTCCAACCCGGGCTCGGTCGAGCTCGGCAGCCTCGGCGTCTCGCCCAACACCGGCAGCGCCCTGATCGACGGCGGCGCCGCCGATGCGGGCACGGGCTCGCTGGACACCGGTTCGCTGACCGGCTCCGCCGACGAGGGCACCGA
>NZ_JAALDV010000389.1:0-3435 GCF_014145045.1 Dietzia sp. DQ12-76 | reverse complement strand
AGCGCCGCCCGCCTGACGGTCGGCCGGACCGACGGGAACGACGACGACAGGCCCGACGTGTTCGCGCGGATGGTCGCGACGGCCCGGGGGTCGTCCTCGACGAACCACGCGACATCCGCGCCCCGGGAGACCGCCTCCAGCCCGAGTGCGCCGGACCCGGCGAACAGGTCCAGCACCGCGGCGCCGTCCAGGTCCATCCTGCTGACGATCGCGCTGAACAGGGCCTCGCGGACGCGGTCGGTGGTGGGTCTGGTCCCTGCCGGTGGCACTGTGATCGAGCGCCCGCGCAGGCGGCCCGAGATGATGCGGGTCATGGATCCCCCGATGGTCGAGATGCTGATGGTCAGTACTTGAACAGGTAGTCCGACTCGTCCGAGCCGGACAGTCGACGGACGCGCTCGGCCAACGCCGGGTGGTGGTCCAGTCCGGGATCGGAGTCGAGGATCTCCTCGGCGTGACGGCGTGCGATCTCGATGACCTCGCCGTCGTCGACGACGGACAGCAGTCGGAGCGAGGCCAACGCACCCGACTGAGCGTCTCCCAGGACATCTCCCTCCCGGCGCTGGACCAGGTCGAGCTGCGCCAGCAGGAACCCGTCCGTGGTGGCGGCGACCGCACCCAGTCGTTCCATCGACTTCCCGCCCTCAGGAGAATTGGTCACCAGGAGGCAGAGCCCGGGCAGGCCACCCCGACCCACCCGGCCCCGGAGCTGGTGGAGTTGGCTCACCCCGAACCGGTCGGCGTCCATCACCACCATCACGGTGGCCTCCGGGACGTCCACCCCGACCTCGATCACGGTCGTCGACACCAGGACGTCGAGATCACCGGAGGCGAACGCACCCATGGTCGACTCCTTCTCCTCGGGAGGGAGCCGACCATGCATGAGACCGAGACGGAGGCCCGCCAGTGGCCCGGTGGACAGGTACTCGTAGAGGTCCACGGCGGCGACCAGAGGGGGCCTGTCGCTCCCCCGGCCGTCGTCCCCTGCGGACGTACCGTTCGCGGCGTCGCCGGTGTCGGCGTCGATCCGCGCACACACGATGTACGCCCGGTGTCCCGCCTCGACCTCCTCCCGGACCCGCTCCCAGACGCGCTGCACCCATCTCGGCTTGTCCCGGGCCGGCACGACCGAGGTGGAGATGGGTCTGCGACCACCGGGGAGCTCGTCCAGCTCCGAGACCTCCAGGTCCCCGAAGACGGTCATCGCGATGGTGCGGGGGATCGGTGTCGCCGTCATCACCAGCAGGTGCGGGACCGTCCCGTCCCGCCCCTTGGCGCGGAGCCGATCGCGCTGACGCACCCCGAACCGGTGTTGCTCGTCGACCACGACCAGGCCCAGGTCGAAGAAGTCCACCGAGTCCTGGATGAGCGCGTGCGTGCCCACGACGATCCCGGCCTCACCGGTGACGATATCCAGGAGCGCCGCCCGCCGTTCCGCGGTGGACATCGACCCCGTCAGCAGCACGACCCGGGTGGCCTCCTCGGCGGCACCCAGTCGGCCCCGCTCCCCCAGATCGCCGAGCATGGCCGTCAACGAACGGTGGTGCTGGGTGGCCAGGACCTCGGTAGGGGCGAGCATCACGCACTGACGACCCGCATCGACCACCTGGAGCATCGCGAGCAGTCCGACGATCGTCTTGCCGGAGCCGACCTCCCCCTGCAGGAGGCGGTTCATCGGTTCATCCAGGGCGAGGTCGGCGGAGATCTCCTCCAGCACGGCGGTCTGACCGGCGGTGAGCTCGAACGGCATCCGCGCCTCCATGGCGGCGCGGACGCCGTCCGGGCGCACCGGACTGGCCGGCGCGGGGTCGCGGGCGACCGCGCGGCGCCGGGCCCCCAGGAGCAGCTGCAGCGCGATGGCCTCGTCGAACCGGAGTCGGTACCCGGCCCTGTCGGCGTCCTTGACGGTCTCCGGCAGATGAGCCTTGCGCAGCGCCTCGTCGAGGCCCATCAGACCGGCGGCCGCCAGGACCGTGTCGTCGAGGGGGTCCACGACGGGCACGAGGGCCCGGATCGCGGTCACGATCGCGCCGAGCAGGTCCCACGAGGTCACGCTCTTGCTGGCCGAGTAGATGGGCAGGAGGGGACGGTCGAACAGACTCGGGCCGCCCTCGGCGTCGATCTCGGACGCCAGCCGGGCCAGGGCGGCGAGATCACCCGAGCCCCTGAGCTCACGACCCTGGCCCGAGACCGGGCGCAGGACCAGGAACTCCGGGTGGGTGAGGTCCAGGGACCGGCGGAACCGCGACACGGTCCCGTCGAACATCGCCACCGTGCCCACCGGGAGCATGAACTTGATCCTGCGGCCGGCGAAGTAGACCACCTTGAACGTGGTGTCCTCGTCCTTCACCGTGAGCGTGAGCATCTCCCGCGACTGCCCCTGCTTGGTGGTGTAGTTGCGGGTCGTGGCAGTGGTGACCGTCCCGATGATCGTCACCCGCTCGCCCTCGACGAGTTCGCGCTTGTCGTAGCGCTGACCGTGCTGGCGGTAGCGGCGGGGCAGGGTGTGGAGCAGGTCGCCGACGGTCCGGTGGCCGAAGGCCGCGGTGATCCGCTCGGCCAGTCCGGCGTCGAGGACCTCCCCCAGCGCCGAGTCCGTGGTGACGAACGCGGTCATTCGACCCCGACGTGCGCGAGCACCCGACCCGGTCCGGCCGCATACCCGACGACCTCCACGTCGGGATGTCCTTCGCGGATCCTGGACAGAGCGGTCTCGGTCGCGGCGTCGTCGTACTCGGCTCCGAGCAGCAGCGTCACCAGCTCGCCGCCGGAGGAGAGCAAGCGGTCCGCGAGCGCGCAGACGGCGTCCACCGGGTCCGTCTCGATGAGGGCGACATCGTGGCCCACCATGCCGAGGAGATCACCGGCCGCACAGCGGCCCACCAACGTGAGCGCGTCGTGTCGGGCCCGCACCAGATGGGCGTGTCGGGTGGCCGCCGCCGCGTCCGCCATCCCGAATCCGTCCAGGGACAGGGTGGTCGAGGGGTCGTGAACGGCGAGGGCGGACAGCCCCTGTACGACGGAACCCGTCGGGAGGATGAGGGCGTTGCCGTCGATTTCGCGCAGCGCGGCGTCGAGGGCTTCGATCTGGGCCCTGGGTAGCTCACCGTTGGGCAACACGAGCAGCTCATCGGCGGACAACGCGAGGACCGCGTCGATCACTCCGCCCTCGTCCGCATCGACCGTCTGCGCCCCCGCCTCCGAGAACAACTCGGCCAGCGGCCCGTCCGGGACGATCGCCACCACGACCCGCTCGGGTTCACCCGCGACCCGGCCCTCCGCGGCGCCGGACGCGCCCCGTCGACGGTGCCCGGCCTCCGTGCTCCCGCCCACCGGGTCCAACATGTCGGTCACACGGATCTCGGTGACGCGGCCGAGGGACAGGGCGACCTCGATCGCCGACCCGATGTCGTCGGTGTGGACGTGAACCGCCCA
>NZ_JAALDV010000388.1:2647-6839 GCF_014145045.1 Dietzia sp. DQ12-76 | reverse complement strand
CGACGACGACGAGGCGGGCTCCGACCCGGCCGGCGGGACCCCCGGCGCGGAAGCCGCCCCCCGCATCGTCACGACCACCGGCGAGGCGCGGACCACCAGGGTCGGCGAGGACTGGAGGGTCGAGTGGTCGCCGACGATCCTCGACACCCGCCTCGAGCCGGGGGGCACCCTGGCCTTCTCCGAGATCCTGGACTACGACACCTCGGTTCTCGACCGCACGGGCGAACCGCTGCTGCAGTGGACTCCGGTGACCGCGGTGACCCTGGCGCCGGGGGCGGTGGAGTCCGCGGACGCGGTCGCGGCGTTGGTCAGCCCCGTGGTGCCGACGATCACCGGGCAGACGATCCGCGACGGCATGGCCGAGGCCGGCGACCAGCCGTACCAGATCGTCGCGCTCCGCCCGTCCGACATCGACCCGATCCGCGAGCAGCTCGCCGCCGTCCCGGGGGTGACGCTCCCCGAACGCGGGGATCTCATCCGCACCGACCGCAGCCTGACCTCTCCTGCGATCAACAATCTGCCGACCGCGTGGATGGACGCGATCGCCGCGAAAGGTGGCTGGACCGCGGAGATCGTCAATCCCGACGCGGAACCGATCGAGCTCGGCAGCGCCCCGGTGGGCCAGGTCGACGACCTCGTCTCCACGCTGCAGATCTCGATGCAACGGGCGGCCCAGCAGGCGGTGGACTCCTCCGCCCTGGGAGCGTCGATCGTGGCGATCCAGCCCTCGACCGGCGGAATCCTGGCCGTGGCACAGAACTCCGTCGCCGACCGGCAGGGGCCGGTGTCCATGCAGGGCCGCTTCCCGCCGGGGTCGACGTTCAAGATCGTCACCACGGCCGCGGCGCTCGAGGCCGGCGTCGTCGGCCCGGACGAGGTCGTGCCCTGCCCGGCCTCGGTGACCGTGTCCGGGCGCACGATCCCCAACGACGATGACTTCGAACTCGGCCCGGTCCCGCTGGAGACCGCGTTCGCCCGCTCGTGCAACACCAGCCAGGCCGTCATCAGCGACCGGCTCTCGCCGGAGGCCATGAAGGACACGGCCGCGAAGCTCGGGCTGGGAGTCGGGTTCTTCGCCCCCGGTCTCGGTGTGGACACCTACACCGGGTCCGTGCCCGTCACCGAACAGGGTCCGGCCCGTGTGGAGGCGGCGATCGGGCAGGGCGAGGTGCTGGCCAGCCCGTTCGGGATGGCGGTCATGACGGCCTCGCTGGCGGGCGGCGGGCGGATGATCCTGCCGCACGTGGTCGACGGGATGCCCGCCACCGCCAACGACACTCCGGAACCCCTGGACCCGGGTGTGGTGGACACCCTGCGCCGGTACATGGAACAGACCGTGCGATCGGGCACCGCGACGGCTGCGAACTCGATCCCCGGACTCGGGGGCAAGACCGGGACGGCCGAGGTCGGCACCGGCCCCGCCCACGGGTGGTTCGTCGGCTCCACCGGGGACATCGCGCTCGCGGTCCTCATCGAGGGCGCCGACTCCTCGGGCCCGGCCGTGTCGATGGCCGCGCAGTTCCTCGGTGCCGCGGGACAGCCCGCACCGCTGGCACGGGGCTGACCCGGTAGGTTTCGCCTCATGCGTCTTCCCCACCTCCCCGTGTCCGGTCTCCCCGTCCCCGGCCTCGACCGGATACCGTTCGTCTCCTCCCCCTCCCCCGCGGACACCAATCGCCGGGTCCTGGTCACCGGCGGGGCGTCGGGTCTCGGCCTGGCCCTGGCCACGGCGTTCCTCGAGCGCGGTGACCGCGTGATGATCGCGGACCTCGCGGCCACCGACGACCGGCCGGACTCGCTGCCCGCCGACGCCCGCTATCTGCGTCTGGACGTGCGCTCCGAGGAGGAATGGCAGGCGGCGCGCGCCGAGGTCGAGAAGACCTGGGGCGGGCTGGACGTGCTGGTCAACAACGCCGGGATCGCGCAGGGCGGCCGCATCGAGTACCTCACCGAGGAGGACTGGCGGCTCATCACGGACATCAACCTGCTGGGTGTCGCGCGCGGGTGCCGCACTTTCGTCCCGATGCTCAAGGCCCAGGGCCGGGGGCACCTCGTCAACACGGCGTCCCTCGCCGGCCTCGTACACCCGCCGACCATGGCCTCCTATACAGCGGTCAAGGCGGCCGTGGTCGCGATCTCCGAGACCCTGCGGTGGGAACTGGAGCCGTTCGGGGTCGACGTCTCCGTGCTGTGCCCGTCGTTCTTCCGCACCAACCTGGCCTCGAGCCTGAACTCCTCCGACCCCGCCGCGAGCGCGTTCGCGAGCAAGCTCATCGACCGCTCCGAGCGCGGTGCGGACGAGATCGCCGCCGAGGTGATGACCGGACTGGACGCGAAGCGGTTCCTGATCCTGCCCGACCCGGACGCCCGGAAGGCCTACCGCGGCAAACGGTTCATGCCCGCCGCGTACGCCAGGACCATGCTCGGCATGGGCCAGAGGTTCGCCCGGGCCACCGGCGGGAGCTGACGGCCGCGGCCGGCCGGGTAGCCTGCGGCTATGGCTCCCTCGAATACCCTTCCCTCGACCGTGATGTCCCGGGCCGACATGGACTTCCTGCTCCATGACTGGCTCCGGGTGTCCGAGCTGTGTGGGCGCGAGCGGTACTCGGACCACTCGCGCGAGACCATCGACTCCGTGGTCGACCTGTCGGCCGAACTCGCCGAGAAGTACTTCGCTCCCCACAACCGCACGGCCGACCTCAACGAGCCCAGACTCGTGGGCGAAGAGGTCGAACTGATCCCGGAGATCGCCGAGGCCCTGCGCCGCTTCGCCGACGCGGACCTGGTGGGCGCCGCGATGGACTCCCGGGTCGGGGGCATGCAGTTGCCGTACACCGCGTACCTGGCGTGCATGGCGTGGTTCTACGCCGCCAACGTCTCCACCGCCGCGTACCCACTGCTCACCACCGGCAACGCCAACCTGTTGATCGAACACGGTTCCGAGGAGCAGATCGAGCGGTACGTCCGGCCCATGGTCGAGGGTCGCTTCACCGGGACCATGTGCCTGTCCGAGCCACAGGCCGGCTCCAACCTCGCCGACATCACCACCCGCGCCGAGCCGCAGGACGACGGGACCTACCGGCTGTTCGGGCAGAAGATGTGGATCTCCGGCGGCGAGCACCAGATGTCCGAGAACATCGTGCACCTGGTGCTGGCCAAGGTGCCCGGTTCGCCGGCCGGTACCCGCGGCATCAGCCTGTTCGTCGTGCCGAAGTTCCTGGTCGACGAGGACGGGTCGATCGGGGAGCGCAACGACATCGTGATCACCGGCCTCAACCACAAGATGGGCTTCCGCGGCACGGTCAACACCATGCCCACCCTCGGCCAGGGCATGCACACCCCCGGCGGCCGGCCGGGCGCTGTCGGGTACCTCGTGGGCGAGGAGAACACCGGCCTCAAGAAGATGTTCACCATGATGAACGAGGCCCGGCTCGGCGTCGGCCTTGGCGCCACGGCACTCGGATACACCGGCTACCTCAAGTCGCTCGACTACGCGCGCACCCGTCCGCAGGGCCGGGCACCCGGTTCCGATCCGTCCTCGCCGCAGGTCATGCTGACCGGTCACGCCGACGTGCGGCGGATGTTGCTGGCCCAGAAATCGTACGTGGAGGGAGCGCTCGCGCTGGGGTTGTTCTGCGCGCGACTCGTCGACGAGGAGAGGACCGGCTCGCCGGAGGAGGCCGTGGCCGCCTCGACCCTCCTGGACGTGCTCACCCCGATCGCAAAGTCGTGGCCGTCGCAGTGGTGCCTCAAGGCCAACGAGTTGGCGGTGCAGGTGCTGGGTGGTGCCGGCTACACCATCGACTACGACGTGGAACAGCACTACCGCGACAACCGGCTCAACCCGATCCACGAGGGCACGCACGGGATCCAGGCCCAGGACCTGCTCGGGCGCAAGGTCCTCGCCGGAGGTGGCGCCGGTCTCGCCGCGCTCAGCGAGCGCATCGCCGCCACCTGCGACCGCGCGGATGCGGCAGGCGGCGCGGTCGAGGAGTTCGCCGCACTGCTCCGACCCCGGGTGACACGACTGATCGAGGTGACCACCGCACTCGCGGGGGTCGGGGCGACCGACCCGGAGGCGTTCCTGGCCGACGCCACGGAGTATCTCGAGGCCACAGGGCACATCGTGATCGCCTGGATCTGGTTGGAGCAGGTGCTCGCCCTGGGGGGCCGTATCGACGACGACACCGAC
>NZ_JAALDV010000388.1:0-2582 GCF_014145045.1 Dietzia sp. DQ12-76 | reverse complement strand
CAGGCCGCCGCGTACTTCCTCCGGCGGGAACTGCCCGTCGTGGACGCCAAGTTCGACCTGCTGGCCTCCGGCGACCGCACAACCCTGGACATGCGGGACGACTGGTTCTGAGCTGAGGGGCTGACTCTGGGCCGCGGGCCTGACTGTCGCCCGAGTGTCCGGGTCAGTGCGTTGCGGACGCCGCCAGGACTCCGTCCAGCTCCTCGAACGCCTCGGTCCAGCCGTCGTGAGCACTGTGCTCGGAGCCGCGGTCGTCCGGCAGTCCAGCCACGTGGAACGTCATGAGGGTGTGACCGTCGCCCACCTCGGCGAGGTCGACGGTGATGACGGGGACCTCGTCCCCGTCATCACCGGGACTGCCCCAGGTGAACCGGAGCCGGTCGGGCTCGCGGATCTCGAGGTACTCGCCCGCGGCCGGCCATTCGCGGCCGGTCGGGTCGATCATCAGGTAGGTGTAGCGACCTCCCACGCGCAGATCGATCGCGACGCTGTCCGCGGGAGTGGTGACCTCGTGGGGATGCCACCAGCGGGCGGCGACGGCGGGGTCGGTCCACGCCCGCCAGACGGTCTCGCGCGGGGCGTCGAACGTACGTGTGATGGTGAATTCGGGAACGGACATGGTGCCCTCACTCCTTCGATCGAGACCTTCGTCCTCGATGCTCGGGGTCGACGTGCCCGCGCTGGATGTCGGCCAGCACGCCGTCGAGTCGGTCGAACTTCTGCTGCCACAGCCCGCGGGTGCGCTCGACCCACTCCGTGGCGGCGTCCAGTGGTTCCGGCCGGAGCGTGCACACCCGCCACTGGGCGCGCGTGCTGCGCTCGATGAGACCGGAGCTCTCCAACACCCGCAGGTGTTGCGAGATGGCGGGTGCACTGATGTCGAAGGGGTCCGACAACTCGCCCACAGTCGCCGGCCCGGCGCTGAGCCGCTCGAGGATCCCACGCCGCGTGGGATCGGCGAGCGCCTGGAACACCCGGGACAGCGAATCACCAGCCTGTTTCACTTCGTGCTTTCCTTAATTAGGCGATACCTTAATTATCCCCGTTGAGCGACCCGTGTCAACCCCCCCGCGACAGCGCACAGCCCGGGCCGACGCTGTCGCGTCGACCCGGGCTGTGGTTGTGCTGTGGTGGTGTGACACCGCCCGGCGGTCAGGGATCACCGGAACTCAACGCGCTCACTCCTCGGGGACGAGGACCTGATCGATGAGGTAGACCGTGGCGTTGGCCGTCTGGACGCCGCCGCAGATCACGTTGGCCTCGTTGACCATGATCTCGTCGCCGGAGCCGGTGACGTCGACGTCCTCGCCGGCGAGAGTGGTCTGCATGCCCTCGATGTCCTCGGGCGAGATCTGACCCTCGACCACGTGGTAGGTCAGGATCGTGGTGAGCAGCTCGGGATCGGTCTGGAGAGCCTCCATCGTCGCGTCGTCGACCTGCGCGAAGGCGTCGTCGACCGGCGCGAACACGGTGTACTCACCGTTGTTGAGGGTGTCGACCAGGTCGACCTCCGGGTTCACCCCGCCCGACACGGCGGCCGTGAGGGTGGTGAGGAGCGGATTGTTGGAGGCGGCGGTGGCGACCGGCTCCATGGCCATGCCGTCGACCGAGCCCGGGCCGTCCGGGTTCGCCTCGGCGTAGTCCGCACACCCGGGCCCGACCAGCATGCCGGCCGGCTCCGCCATGGCGGTGGTCTCCTCGGTGGTCATCTCGGAGGTCATGGGGGCGGTCGTGGTGCCCTCGGCCTCGGTGGTGCCCTCGTCGTTCGCGCAGCCGGCCAGAACGAGGCCGCTCACGGCAGCCGCCGCGGCGATCGAAGCCATACGGCGGGAGATCGTCATGCTCATGGTGTTGGTCCTTTCAACAGAGCCTTGCGTGCTGGGTCACAGGTTCTTCGGCACAGTTCTCCGGCCGGATGGGTGACCCCCGAAATCTCTCTTCCCCACCGTCCGCCGAGGCCTGTGCTCCGAACTCCTGACGTGGATATCACCCAGCCCCGAACCCGCGTGACAGCCCAGATCGCCGCGGGCGTCCTCGCGACCGGAATCGCTCTCGCGGTCGGTCACGCCATGGCGGGACTGGTCGCCCCCGGTTCGTCTCCCTTCCTGGCGGTGGCCGACTCCGTCGTCGACCGCGCACCCTCGGCCGTCCGCGAGGCGACCATCGACGCACTCGGTACCGCGGACAAACCGGCGCTGCTCATCGGCCTCGCCGGAATCCTGGCGGTGATGGGTGTGGTCATCGGTCTCACGGAGCGACCGCGGCGGCCGATCGGGTCCGTCCTCATCATCGCGCTCGGACTCACGGGAGTTCTCGCTGCGGCGACCCGCCCTTCGGCCGGGCTCGCGTGGGTGCTGCCGACGCTCGCCGGCACCGTCCTCGCCGTTGTCGCCCTGCGACTGATGGTCGGCGCACTGTTCCCCGCGTCCGGGGACGGGACAGGTGGCGGTTCGGGGGACGGGTCGGGGACCGGCTCGGGTGACCTCGTCTCGTCGACCGACGAGGCCCCCGCTTCCCGTCCGGGTCCTGATCGGCGCCGCTTCCTCGTCCTGGCCGGATCGGCCGTGGCCGTGATCGCCGCA
>NZ_JAALDV010000387.1:0-2317 GCF_014145045.1 Dietzia sp. DQ12-76 | reverse complement strand
AACCCCGCCACGGAGGAGGTGATCGGCCGCGCCGCCGACGCCGGCCCGGAGGACATGGCCGCCGCGATCGAGGCCGCCCGCACCGCGTTCGACACCACCACGTGGTCCACCGATCATGCCTTCCGCGCCTCGTGCCTGCGGCAGCTTCGGGACGCCCTGCAGGCCCACACCGAGGAGCTGCGCGCGCTGACCATCGCCGAGGTGGGCGCACCGCACACGTTCACCACCGGTCCCCAGCTGGAGGGGCCCGTCGCCGACCTGGGCTGGCTCGCCGACCTGGTCGAGGCCTACGACTGGGTCGAGGACCTCGGTGAGTCCGAGGTGATGGGGGTGCGTTCCCGCCGGACGACGCACCGGGAGGCGATCGGCGTGGTCGGTGCCATCACCCCGTGGAACTTCCCCAACCAGATCAACCTGGCCAAGATCGGGCCCGCGTTGGCCGCGGGATGCACCGTGGTGCTCAAGCCCGCCCCGGACACCCCGCTCATCGCCGCCGCGGTGGCCCGCATCGCCGCCGAGGAGACCGACATCCCCGCGGGCGTGCTCAACGTGGTCTCGTCCTCGGACCACGGGGTGGGTGCCCAGCTGAGCACCGACCCCCGCGTCGATCTGGTCTCGTTCACCGGATCCACCGCCACCGGCAAGAAGATCATGATGGCCGCGTCGGAGACCCTCAAGAAGGTCTTCCTCGAGCTGGGTGGCAAGTCCGCCGCCGTGGTCCTGGACGATGCGGACCTGAACGCCGCGTGCTTCATGACGGCCCTCAACGCCTGCACCCACGCCGGTCAGGGCTGCGCCCTCACCACGCGCCTGCTGGTGCCGCGCGAGAAGTACGACGAGGCCGTCGACGCCGCCAAGGGCGCGATGGCCGCCTTCGCGCCGGGCGACCCCACCGACCCCGGCACCCTGTGCGGGCCGGTGATCTCCGCGGTCCAGCGCGAGCGGGTCGAGGGGTACATCGCCCTGGCCGTGGAGGAGGGCGGCACCATCGAGATCGGCGGCGGTCGCCCCTCCGGCGAGGAGAAGTCGAGGGGCTTCTGGGTGGAGCCCACGCTGATCTCCGGACTCGACAACACCGCGCGGGTGGCCCGGGAGGAGATCTTCGGACCCGTGCTCGTGGTCATCCCCCACGACGGCGACGAGGACGCGATCCGGATCGCCAACGACTCCCCCTACGGACTCTCCGGCGCCGTGTGGGGCACCGACCCCCGGCGGGTCGAGAAGGTTGTCGCGGGGATCCGCACCGGGACCCTGGGGGTGAACGGCGGCGTCTGGTACGGCGCCGACGTCCCGTTCGGCGGCTACAAGCAGTCGGGCATCGGCCGCGAGATGGGCCGGCAGGGCTTCGAGGAGTACCTCGAGACCAAGTCCGTGGCGTCTCCGGCCTGACATTCCACCCCCACCCGAACCACCACCCCTGACGAGAAGGAAGAGACCACAGATATGGGACGTTTTGACGGTAAGTCCGTGATCGTGACCGGCGCGGCCGGCGGGATCGGCGAGGAGTACGCCAAGGCCCTCGCCGCGGAGGGCGCGAAGGTCGTGGTGGCCGACGTCTCGGACACCGAGGGACAGCGCGTGGCGCAGGAGATCACCGCGGCCGGTGGGGAGGCGTTCTTCCAGCACACCGACGTCTCCGACCCGGACTCGGCCGGGGCCTGCGCCGAGGCCGCCGTGGACAGGTTCGGCCGGCTGGACATGCTGGTCAACAACGCCGCGATATTCGGCGGGATGAAACTCGACTTCCTCATCACCGTGCCGTGGGACTACTACGAGAAGTTCATGTCGGTGAACCTGAACGGTCAGCTGATCATGGTGCGCGCTTGCTGGGAGAAGATGGCGGCCGCCGGCGGTGGCGCCATCGTCAACCAGTCCTCCACCGCCGCGTGGCTCTACTCGGGCTTCTACGGCCTGGCCAAGGTGGGTGTCAACGGGCTCACCCAGCAGTTGGCCACCGAACTGGGCGGGTCCAACATCCGCATCAACGCGATCGCGCCCGGGCCGATCGACACCGAGGCCAACCGCTCGACCACCCCCCAGTCCATCGTCAAGGACATGGTGGACAAGCTCCCGCTCAAGAGGATGGGACAGCCGGAGGACCTGGTCGGGATGCTGCTCTTCCTGCTCTCGGACGAGGCGTCGTGGATCACCGGTCAGATCTTCAACGTCGACGGCGGACAGGTCATCAGGTCGTGAGCGTGAACCCGGCCGACATCTCCGGGCAGGGCGCCGGAGCCGCACCCGTGGGTCCGGGCTCCCCGGAGGACTCCCCCGCGCCCGTCGGGTTCATCGGGCTGGGCAACATGGGCGCGCCCAT
>NZ_JAALDV010000003.1:0-7291 GCF_014145045.1 Dietzia sp. DQ12-76 | reverse complement strand
TGGCCACCGCCACCGAGGCGATCGGCCAGGGGGCGGACGCCGGAGGAGGTCAGGCCGCAGGATGCCTGTGTCTGACGCTCTTCGAGGGCACGGCCGACCACACCGGGTCCCGCCACGCCGAGACACGGGCGCTGCTGCTCGCCCACGGGGCCGTGTCGCTGGGCGCCGGCCCCGCCGAGGCGTGGGAGCACGGCCGCTTCGGTGCGCCCGTGCTGAGAGACTCGTTGATCGACAACGGCGCGCTGGTCGAGACGCTGGAGACCGCCACCGACTGGTCGAACCTGTCCGCGCTACGGGAGGCCGTCGCCCGGGCCCTGAGCGACTCGCTCGAGTCCAGCGGCACCCCCGCGTTGGTCATGTGCCATATCAGTCACGTCTACCCCACGGGGGCCTCGCTCTACTTCACGGTGGTGGCGGGCCAGCGTGGCGAGGACCCCATAACCCAGTGGACGGACGCCAAGCGGGCGGCGTCCGAGGCCATCATGCGTGCGGGCGGGACGATCACCCACCATCACGCCGTCGGCGTGGACCACAAGCCCTACCTCGCGGCCGAGATCGGCGAGGTGGGGGTGCGGATGCTGCGAGCGGTCAAGGACGCCGTCGATCCGCGGGGCGTGTGCAACCCGGGGACACTGGTCCCGTGAGCGCGACGCCGTCCGACCGCCGGATCCGGACGGTCGCGATGCTGATCAACCCGGCCGCCGGTGGGGGGCGCGGCGAGCGGATCGCGGAGAGGGCGGCAGCGAGGCTGCGCTCGCACGGGCTCGAGGTCGAGTCCCTGAGGGGAGCACACGCGCAGGAGTCCCTCGACCTCTCCCGGCAGGCTGTCGCCGACGGGGTGGACGCCCTCGTCGTGTGCGGAGGGGACGGGATGGTCTCGCTGGCCGTGCAGGCACAGGCGTTCTCGGGTGTCCCGATCGGCATCATCCCGGCGGGCACCGGAAACGACCTCGCCCGTGAGTACGGCATCCCGCTGACCAGTCCCGAGGCCGCCGCCGATGTCGTCGCCGCCGGTCGCGTGGAGCAGGTGGACCTGGGCCGGGCCACTCCGGACGGCGGCGCGCCCCGCCTCTTCGCGTCCGTACTGTGCGCGGGGCTCGACTCGGCGGTCAACCGTCGCGTCAACGAGATGTCGATCCTCCGGGGGCCGCTTCGCTACGTCCTGGCCTCGGTCATCGAGTTCCCGACCTACCGGCCCCGCCCGTTCCGCATGACCTTCGACGCCGGTGAGCCGGGGGAGGAGACCATCGAGGCGGAGGTCCTTCTCAGCGCCTTCGCCATCACCCGGACCTACGGAGGAGACATGAGGATCGCCCCCGACGCGGATCGATCCGACGGCCTGTTCGATGTGTGTTACGTCGGCAGGATCTCCAAGCCCCGGCTGGCGTGGCACTTCCGCAGGATCTACTCCGGCACCCACGTGGGCCTCCGTGGGGTCACCACGAGGCGGTGCAGGTCGGTCCGCATCGACGCTCCGGAGGTGGAGGCGTTCGCCGACGGTGACGCCGTGGCGCCACTTCCGGTGACCGTCGAGGTCCTGCCGGGCGCCGGTCTGTTCCTGGTCCCACGTTAACTTCAGTACCACCAGTAACACTGATATTCGCAGGTCACGGCCGTAACGCGGGGGCGCTACCTCATCCGTCAATCGACTCGCTTCAGGCGCGCCGGAACGGCATGATCACCTCCATGCGCTCCAGGCTCACCGCGTCACTCGCGACAATCGCCGTCACCTCCGCCACTCTGATCAGTGGTGGGGCCGCCACGGCCTCCGCCCAGGCCCTACCGCCGTTCATCCCGCAGCACGTGGTGGACGGGCTGATCTCCCAGGCCCGTGCCGCGGTGCCGGCCGAGGTGTGGGCGGCGGTCGGCTCGACGGAGATGATGTATCGACCCGTCTCCGGGGGGTTGCGCGAGGGCATCGTCCGCGAGATCGACTCGTACCGGGTGTCGAAGGGTCTCCGCGTCCTCGCCCCCAACGCCGATCTGGACCGCGAGGCTCAGGCCTGGGCCGACAGGCTGGCCGCCCAGGACGCCGTCTACCACAACCAGGCCCTGCTGAGCCGGGGCTTCGGGGAGAACATCGTCGCCGCGGGGACGCACTGCGGGGCCGTATGTCTGGTCGACCTGTGGAAGAACTCACCCGGCCACAACGACAACCTGATCGACCCGGGGTACCGTTCGGCGGGAATGGGGATCGCCTACTCGGCCGGCGGCAAAGTGTTCGTGGTGCACAACTTCGCCTACTGAGTCCGGGCCCGGGCAGCGGGACCGCCGCCAAGCACACCGAACAGACGAGGGAGACCATGTCCGAACGGATAACGCGCGCACTGAGACTCAGGACGGACCCGGGGATCTTCCTCACGACTGTGGCGGTCATCGTCGCTTTCGTGGTGGTCACGTTCGTGGCGGGGGACTGGGTGGGAGAGGTGTTCGGCGCCGCCTCGGGATGGATCATGACCAACCTCGGGTGGTTCTACATCGCCGGGGTCTCGATCTTCCTGCTCTTCCTGCTGTGGATCGCGCTGAGTCGGTTCGGCCACGTCCGGCTCGGTGCCGACGACGAGGTGCCCGAGCACTCCACAGCGGCCTGGTTCGGCATGCTGTTCGCCGCCGGGATCGGCACCATCCTCATGTTCTGGGGCGTGGCCGAACCGATCTCGCACTTCGCCACCCCGCCCCGCGGCGGGGTCGATCCGGGGAGCAGGGAGGCGGCCCAGGAGGCCATGGCCTTCACGCTCTACCACTTCGGGCTGCACACCTGGACGATCTTCGCGCTGCCCGCTCTGGCTTTCGCCTACTTCATCTACAAGCGCAAGATGCCCCCGCGCGTCAGCTCCATCTTCGCGCCCATCCTCGGCAACCGCGTCTACGGACCGATCGGCAAAGCCATCGACGTGGTGGCGCTGGTCGGCACGGTGTTCGGTGTGGCGACCTCCGTCGGGCTCGGCACCCTCCAGATCAACGCCGGACTCAACGAGCTCTTCGGGATCACCGTGTCGCCGCTGGTGCAGGTGCTCGTCATCGGTGTCGTCACCACGGTCGCGTGCATCTCTGTCGCCGCCGGGTTGGACAAGGGGATCAAGCGGCTGTCCACCGTCAACATCGCCATGGCCGTCGCGTTGCTGGCCTTCATCGTGATCGCCGGACCCACCCTGTTCCTGCTCAAGGGGACGGTGGAGACCTTCGGTGTGTACGCCTCGACCCTGCCTGAACTGGCGTTCTGGAACAACGTGTTCCCGGCCGACGGTGACCTGGCGACGTGGCAGAACACCTGGACCGTCTTCTACTGGGCGTGGACCATCACGTGGTCGCCGTTCGTCGGCATCTTCATCGCCCGGATCAGCCGTGGCCGGACCATCCGCGAGTTCGTCTTCGGGGTGCTCGTCCTCCCGGTGGCCTTCTCCATCGTGTGGTTCGGCGTGTTCGGCATGGCCTCGTTCGACATCGAGCTGAACGGGCCCGGTGGACTGGTGGAGGCGGTGGTCGACGACGGTGACATCCCGGGTGCGCTGTTCGCGTTCCTGTCGAACTACCCGCTGGCGACCCTCGTCTCCGGGATCGCCGTGCTGATCGTCGTCATCTTCTTCACCACGTCGGTCGACTCCGCCGCGATGGTCGTGGACATGATGGCCTCGGGGGAGGACGACACCGTCTCGCCGTCGCCGACGCACCAGCGTGTGATCTGGGGCGTCCTCATGGGCGCCGTGGCCGCGACGCTGCTCGCCGGAACCGGAACGGGTGGACTCACCGCCCTCCAGGAGGTCATCACCGTCATCGGTCTGCCCTTCTTCGTCATGGGCTTCGTGATGATGTACAGCCTGGTCAAGGGGATCTCCGCCGATCTGGGCGAACGTACGCCCACTGTGACGAGGCAGTGGGACCGCGCATACTCGCCCGAGGAGTTCGAGAAGAACGAGACCACACCCTCGCCCGAACCGATCGGCCCGCTCCACCGGATCCCGAACGGTGAGGAGGACGACGGCGCGCCGAACCCACTCGAGCAGCCCACCGACCCCGACTGAGATCGTCGTCAGTGTCCTCTCACGTCGAGCATCGTCATCCCCGCGTGCATCTCCCACACGAGGATCTCGGCACCGTCTGTGCAGTCCGTGCCGGCGGTGACCCGTCGGCCGCCCGTGGCGGTGAGCCGCGCGGCGTCGCCGGTCGACAGCTCTCCGCAGTCCTCCAGCTCGACCGAGCCGACGGGCACGTAGAGGTGGAGGTAGGGCGCGTCGGGGAGCTGTACCGACCTGCCCGGATGGAGGCGCGCCGCATGGAGGGCGGAGCTGTCGTTGCGGATGCGGATGGCGGCCCGGTCGGCGTGGGCACGGAGGCCTCCGGCGACGACGGCTAGACGGTTCTCCAGTTCGCCGTGTTCGATCTCGCACTGCTCGTAGCCCGGGTCTCCGCCCGTGGAGTCGGGGACGACCCACATCTGGACCAGGTGGACCGGCTCGGTGGGCGGTTCGGAGTGCTGGATCGAACCGTCGCGCCAGCCGTCATTGCGCTCGGAGTGCAGGATTCCCGACCCCGCGCTCATCCGCTGGGCGAGCCCGGGGTAGATGATCCCGCTATGGCCCTCGGAGTCCTGGTGGACCAGAGAACCGGACAGGACCCAGGTGATGATCTCCATGTCGCGGTGGCCGTGGGTGTCGAACCCGCTGCCCGGCGCGATCCGGTCGTCGTTGTTGACCAGGAGTCGCCCGAAGTGGGTGTTCATCGGGTCCTGGTGTCGGGCGAAGGAGAAGGAGTGGCGCGAGTCCAGCCACCCCCCGCCGGTGTGGGAACGCGTGGACGATCGATGGATTCTGACCTCTGGACCGGACACGGCACCCCCACCCATAGCTGATACAACAGCAATAGTATCGTCGTCCCCACCCTGGCCGGGGCGGGCCGGGCGACCAGAACGGCCGTCCAACTTTTTTCGCTGATGTGACTACGGTCCCCCGCGACCGGGCGTAGGCTGACAGCCGTCAGTGACGGCAGTCACATCTTTCGCTGGGAGGTTTCGATGCTGCAGAACGCTCTGGTCGCCACGCTGCGCGTGGGGGTCGCCACGACCAACGAGGTGGCACACCTCGTCGTCGACAACACGCTGGGCCGTTTCCTCGACACCAACCCGGACAAGGTGCGCTGACCCTCCCGGGGTCTACATCCCGTCGGCGGTGCCCTCACTTCCGCCCAGGGCGTGGTCAGGTTGTTCCGGGGTCTGGTAGATCCGCTTCTGCTCCTCCAGGCCGCGCGAACCCGTCGTCGCGGTCCCGTCCCCGGGGCCGACACTCTGCCCGTCACTGTGGCCACCGCTGCCCGGCGCATCCGGGTCGATTCCGGAGGCGTCCTGCGCGGTCGCCGGATCCGGCGCGCTGCCGTCGCCCACCCGTGTGCCGTCGATCGTGTTGCCCAGGTCCTCCGGGGTCTCGGGGGATTTCTCCGAACTCATGCGGTCCTCCTGTGGTGGTGTGTGCGGGGTGGTGTCGACCCTAACCGCGAGGCCCTCGACGTGCCTCCGGTCGTCACCGCGGGGGCCGCACCGGGGTGACGATCATCCGGCAACGCCTATCCTGGTGCCCATGTCGGACAATCCCTTCGGTCGGGTCATCACCGCGATGGTGACCCCTATGCACGACGACGGCTCGATCGACTTCGACGGTCTCCAGCGACTCGCTGTCCATCTGGCCGACCACGGCCACGACGGACTGCTGGTCAACGGCACGACCGGCGAGTCCGCCACCACGACCGACGAGGAGGACTACGACGCGGTCGCCGCCGTCGTCGACGCGGTGGGAGACCGCGTGGCGGTGATGGCCGGGTGCGGCACCAACGACACGGAGCACTCGATCCGCGCGGCCACCGAGATGGTGAAACGGGGCGCCGACACCCTCCTGGTGGTCACGCCGTACTACAACAAACCCACGCAGCACGGGATCGTCGAGCACTTCCGCATGATCGCCGACGCCGCCGGCCGCCCCGTGATGGCCTACGACATCCCGGGGCGGACCGGTACCGCGCTGGCCACGGACACGATCCGGCGGTTGGCGGAGATCCCGGGTCTGCGTGCGGTCAAGGACGCCAAGGGCGATCTGTTCGAGGCCAGCCGGCTCATGGCCGAGACCGAGCTGCTGTGGTTCTCCGGCGACGACGTGCTCAACCTCGCGTTCCTCGCGCTGGGGGCCACCGGGGTCGTCTCGGTGGTCGGGCATGTGGCCGGTGACGACTACCGGGCCATGGTCGACGCCGTCGACGCCGGCGACCTGCCCCGGGCCCGCGAGATCCACACCCGTCTGATCCCGGCCGTCGACGCGATCATGCACACCTCGCAGGGAGCGATCCAGATCAAGGCCGCCCTCAAGATGCAGGGCCTGATCGGATCCGATCGACTCCGCATGCCTCTGCTCCAGGGCCCGCCGGAGCACCTCGACCGGCTCCGCGAGGGACTGGCCGCGTCCGGGCTCGCCTGAGTCCACCGCGGAACGGGCTACCGGAAGGCCGCCATCTCCGAGCACCGCTCCCAGAGCGCTGCGGCGACGCGCCTGTCGTGGGACGTGCGACTCGATCGGACGATGGCGGGATGCCCCCTCAGCCCACCGAGGCGGTCGGGGCCCACGAACGTCGCGCCCGGCAGGTCCGGCACGGTGGCGGCGTAGAGCACGGACAGCGCGCCCATCTCCGGGGTCAGGCCGGCCCACGAGATCGAGTTGCCCAACTCGAAGAACCGGTCGGCGGCGGGGCGGCCGCTCTGCCGGAGGAGTTCGGTGGCGGTGTACCCGGGGTGCGCGGCCATTGACCGGACCGTACTGCCCTCGCGGCCGAGCCGCCGCTGCCACTCGTAGGCGAGCATGATGCAGGCCAGCTTCGAGTTGGCATAGGCCGCCATGGGTCGGTACCCGCGCAGGTCCATGCTCAGATCGTCGGGATCGACATGCCCCCGCAGGTGCGCGAGTGACCCGAGCCAGACCACGCGATCGGTGAGCTGCGGCAGCAGCCCCTGGGTGAGCGCATGGTGACCGAGTGCGTTGACGCCGAACTGCATTTCGTGGCCCTGGGCGGTCCGTGAGTGCGGGAGGTTCATGACGCCGGCATTGTTGATCAGGACGTCCACCCGGTCCGCGGTCCCGGCGACGAACTCGTCCACCGAGTCGAGGTCGGCGAGGTCCAACCGACGGACCTGCGCCCTGTCCCGGCCCCCGGCCGGCAGCGAGGCCCGGGCGGCCTCGGCCTTCCCGAGGTCCCGGCACGCCATGACCACCCTCGCGCCACGCGCGACGAGGGCTCGCGTGGCGGCCAGGCCGAA
>NZ_JAALDV010000039.1:0-1750 GCF_014145045.1 Dietzia sp. DQ12-76 | reverse complement strand
CGAGCCGGGCGGAGTCGACGCGGTTGACCTGGCCCATGCCCACGCCGACGGTCGCACCGGCCTGCACCAGCAGGATGGCATTGGACTTGACCGCGCGGCAGGCCCGCCACGCGAACAGCAGGTCGCGCAGGGTCTGCTCGTCGGCGTCGTCCCCGCAGGCCTTGGTCCACCCCGCGGTCACGTCGCCGTCGGCGTCCAGCGAATCGCGCTGCTGCACCAGCACGCCGCCGGAGATCTGCTTGCGCTCGAGCTCCGCCTGCGCCGGCGGGTCGGCCTCGAGGATCCGGATGTTCTTCTTCCGCTGCAGGATCTCCACGGCACCGTCGGCGTAGGAGGGCGCGATGATCACCTCGGTGAAGATCTCGGCGACCTGCTCGGCCATCTCCAGACTGACCTGACGGTTGGCGGCGATCACCCCGCCGAACGCGCTGACGGGGTCACAGTCGTGGGCGGCGCGGTGGGCTGCGGCGATGTCGGCGTCGATCGCGATGCCGCACGGGTTCGCGTGCTTGATGATCGCCACGCACGGCTCGGCGTGGTCGAAGGCGGAGCGCCAGGCGGCGTCACCGTCGACGTAGTTGTTGTAGCTCATCTCCTTGCCGTGCAGCTGCTCGGCCTGGGCGAGGCCGGGGGCGGCGGCGGAGTCGGTGTACAGGGCCGCGCGCTGGTGCGGGTTCTCCCCGTAGCGCAGGGTGGCGGCCAGGTCGAGGCTCTGCCCCTGCCACACCGGGAAGTCCTCGCCCGAGTCCTGCGACGGTGATGCGGTCTGCTCCGTCATCCAGGTGGCCACCGCGACGTCGTAGGCGGCGGTGTGGCGGAAGGCGGCGGCGGCGAGCCGACGGCGCTGATCCAGCGGGAACCCACCCGCGGCCACCGCCTCCAGAGCCTCGCCGTAGCCGGCCGGGTCGACGAGCACCGCGACGGACGGGTGGTTCTTGGCGGCCGCGCGGACCATGGACGGACCACCGATGTCGATCTGCTCCACGCACGCGTCGTAGTCCGCGCCGGAGGCGACGGTGTCGGTGAAGGGATAGAGGTTGACGACGACGAGCTCGAACGGCTGCACACCGAGATCCGCGATCTGCTCGAGGTGCTCGGGCTTGCGCGTGTCGGCCAGGATGCCGGCGTGGACCCGTGGGTGCAGCGTCTTGACGCGCCCCTCCAGGCATTCCGGGAACCCCGTCAGCGAGTCGACCGGCGTCACCGACACCCCGGCGTCGGCGATCCTTTGCGCGGTGGAGCCGGTCGAGACGATCTCGACCCCGGCAGCCGCCAGACCCCGGGCGAGGTCCTCGAGTCCGGTCTTGTCGTAGACGCTGATGAGCGCACGGCGGACGGGCCTGCGGGAGTCGGTCACGATAGGTGCACCTTTCGACCTTCGATGTGGAGTCGGCCACGGGCGGCGGACTCGAGGACGTCGACGAGCAGCTCGCGCTCGACGATCTTGATTCGTTCGTGGAGGGAGGACTCGGTGTCCTCGGAGAACACGTCGACAGCGCGCTGGGCGATCACCGGGCCCGTGTCCACCCCCGCGTCGACCAGGTGGACGGTACATCCCGTGACCGCCACTCCGTAGGCAAGCGCGTCCCGTACCGCGTGGGCACCGGGAAAGGAGGGCAACAGGGCGGGGTGGGAGTTGAGCACGCGGCCGGTGAACTCCCCGAGGAACGCCTCTCCGAGGATGCGCATGAAGCCCGCCGAGACGATCCAGTCCGGACGCAACCCGCACACGGCCTCGGTCAGCGCGCTG
>NZ_JAALDV010000386.1:0-3286 GCF_014145045.1 Dietzia sp. DQ12-76 | reverse complement strand
TGTCCCGGCTGAGGGTGTGCGCGAGCCCCTTCGCCAGGGCGACCGCCTTGCGGACCGGGCCCCGGGGCTCGGAGTGGATCCCGGCCGGGCCGCCGGACGGGGCGGGCAGGTCCACGGCCGAGGGGATGACGACGGCGTCGGGGAAGCGCGCGCGCATCGCCCTCACCTTGGGCAGCGCCGTCGGCAACAACTCGTACAGCGCCTCCGGTCCGCGGAGGAAGTCGCGGATGGCCTCGATCTGGATGGCCACCGTCGAGTACTCGAGACACACCAGGTGCTTGACCAGCGCTTTGAGACTGGACTGCATGATGCCCTTGTGGTCGCCGTCGTGGTACAGCGACGCCACCACCAGTCGATTTCGCAGATGGAAGTAGGCCTGCCAGTCGATCGCGTCGTCCTTGTCCGACCAGGCCATGTGCCAGATCGCCACGCCCGGCATCGAGACCGTGGGGTGGCCGGCGCGGCGCGCCCGCAGGCCGTACTCCGCGTCGTCCCACTTGATGAACAGGGGCAGGGGCTGACCGATCTTCTCCGCGACCACCCGGGGGATGAGGCACATCCACCAGCCGTTGTAGTCCACGTCGATGCGGCGGTGCAGCTCCTTGGGATTGTCCCGGTCGGTCAGGGGGTACCGCGAGAAGTCGTAGTCGTAGTCCGCGTGGGGGGCGGCGGTCCACATGAAGTCGTGCGCCCCCACCACCTCGCCCATGGTGTGGAGGTGACTGCGCTCCTGGAGGTTGAGCATCTGTCCGCCGACCAGCATGGGCACGCGCGAGAACCGAGCGAACGCCAGGGCCCGCAGGATCGAGTCGGGCTCGATCTCGATGTCGTCGTCCATGTACAGGATGTACGGCGAGTCGGTGAGCCGCCGGGCCTCGTACATGATGCGGCTGTACCCGCCCGAGCCGCCCAGGTTGGGCTGGTCGAAGATCCGCAGGCGGTCGCCCAGGTCCTCGGCGGCCTCGGCGAACCCGGGTTCGTCGCGCACCTTCTTCCCGCCCTGATCGGGCATGAGCACCGCGTCGAGGACCGCGTCGACCTCGGGGTCGGAGGTGAGCGCCCGCAGCGCGGCGACCGCGTCCCCGGGACGGTTGAACGTGGGGATGCCGACGGTTACCCGGCGGTCGTTAGGAACCTGCACCGACGGGTCCGGGGTGCCGTCCGGGCCCGCGTCCGCGCGGGTCGCCGGCGCGTCCACGGTCGAGTGCCACCCGCCCGCCAGCAGCTCGACGTCCGTGTCGGAGGTGAGGTCGAACCAGATCCACCCGCCGTCCTCGAACGGGCCCAGGTCGCACACGAACTCGACGGTGGTGACCCGGTCCGCGCCCGCCTCTCCCGGCTCGCCCACGACGTCCCCGGTGATCGCGATGCGCGACCCGTCGATCTTGGAGCGGTAGAGGTCCACGCGACCGGCACCGCGGATCGTCAGCCGCAGGACCACGTCCCCCAGCACCGTCCATCGCCGCCAGTACGCGGCCGCGAACGCGTTGAAGTAGGTGGCGAACGAGACCTCGGAGTCCGCGCCGACGCTGAGGGTCGTGCGACCGGCGGAGTGGGCACGGCGGGCGTTGGTGGGGGCCTCGGCGAGGTAGAGCGATCTCACGTCCAGCGGCTCACCCGCCCGGGGCAGGATGACCCGCTGCAGGCATTCCCGGCCGAGCGGGTCCGCGAGCCCGGCGACCGACCGCTCGACCTCGTCGACCAGTTCGTGGTGGCCGTGGTGGTGCATATGGATGTGTCCCCGTCCCTAGTCGAAAGCCGGGTCGATCGTACCCGGCGGGGCGTGGCGATCCCTCCCACCACGCGGATCCGGCGATCCACCCGGGGTGGCGCGCCCTCTAGTCTCGAGTCATGCACCTCACCTCCACAGCCCGGCCCCGTCCGACCGTCCGCACCGCCCTGGGGATCCTCGCCCTGTCGGTGCCCCTGGCGCTCGCCGGCTGCGGCGCCGACGACTCCCCGGCCGAGGATGCGACGGCAACCGGTACGGCGACCGCAACGGGACAGTCCGACGCCTCCGGGCGGGGCACCTCCGACGCGACCGAGTGCCCTCCCGCCGAGGGCACCGACGAGCGCGTCACCTCGTTCGATTCCGCCCCGCCGATGTGTCTGACCCCGGGTGTCGACTACTCGGCGGTCATCACGACCGACGCCGGCGTGGTGACGGTGGACCTGCTCGAGGACAAGGCCCCGGAGACCGTGAACAACTTCGTCTTCCTGGCCCGCCACAAGTACTACGAGGGCATCACCTTCCACCGGGTGATCCCCGGATTCATGATCCAGGGCGGCGACCCGCAGGGCACCGGCAGCGGCGGCCCGGGCTACCAGTTCGCCGACGAGCTGCCCGCGGCGGGCGAGTACGAGATCGGGTCGATGGCCATGGCCAACGCCGGCCCGGACACCAACGGATCCCAGTTCTTCATCGTCACGGGAGACTCCGGGGTCTCCCTGCCGCCTGACTACAGCCTCTTCGGCACCGTCACCGACGGAATGGACACCGTCACGGCGATCGAGGACGACGGCAGCCCGCAGGGCGCGCCGCGGACCGTGCACACGATCGAATCGGTCGAGATCGTCGAGAGCTGAGGCGGGCGGCAGGCGGGGCGGCTGGGCGGCCGGACCTATGCGGGCGCTTCGGACCAGTCAGCCCGCTCGCCACTCGCCACCCGTCCGCCTTGCGCGGGCCCTTTGGTCCTATCCGCACGCGCACCCCGACGGAAACCGGGCATAGCGGACGCGCACCCCACGCATCCCGACGGGAACCGGGCATTGCGGACGCGCACCCCGGCGGGGGCAGCGCCCTCATCGGGTCAGTAACCGCTCGACCCGCCGCCGCCGGAGAACGAGGCGTTGGAGTAGCTCGTGTTGGTGGAACTCGCCGCCTGGGCCGCCTGCACGTCGTGGGCGTGCCAGCTCGAGACCACGTAGAACGGCACGAAGCCGTTGTAGCCGTAGCCCGCGCGCCAGTCCCGGTCGTACAGTCTCGGCGCGTGGCGGTCGCCTGCATCGTCCGCCACCTCGACATCCGCCATCTCCCGGGCTTGGATGGCCTCGACCACGAGCCGGTAGTCCACCACGAGCCGCGCATAGCGGTCCATGAAGTCGGGCGCCTGCGTGTCCCGGGAGAGCTCGTCCGCCCGCGCGTCGAGGGCCCTGGCCTCGGCGGCGAGCCGCTCGTCCTCCGTCCCCAGCGCGGCGGCCAGCATGTCCTCGTGGAGCTCGCCGAGCTGGCGGCGGCGCACGTCCGCGTCACCCTGCTCCATGCGGAAGAGCTGGTCGATGTTCT
>NZ_JAALDV010000385.1:0-2889 GCF_014145045.1 Dietzia sp. DQ12-76 | reverse complement strand
GCCGCCCTCACGCCGCCCCTCGCCGCGATCCGCCCCTCTGGGTGTGATTCGCCCCCGTAGTTCCGGGGGCAGAATGCAACGCTCGGGGTGCATCGTGCAACCACGGGGTCGTGCGGCACGTGATCGTCCATTGCTCCGAGGCGGCGCCCCGTCTCGCAGGCGAAACCTGGTGGTGAGCGCACAGAAAGGGGCGAACGGCGGCGATTCCAGCCCGCTGTGTCCGTCCACACCGTCATCGGGCGCCTACCGGATTCGACGGGTCGACGCAGAACCGTGGCACAGCATCAATGCATGACCGGAATCGAAGAACTGCGTTCACGCCTCTTGACCACCGACGACCTGATAGCTCGGGGTGCCAGCGCCCAGGCTCTCAGCAGAGCGGTGTCCACCGGCGCGATGATCCGTCTGAGACCGGGGTTCTACGTCGACGCGGCCGCCCGAGAACTCAGCCGGGACGATCGACACCTCCTCATGGTCCTCGCGGCGGACAGATGTCTTGTGGCGCCGGTGTTCACCCACTGGTCTGCTGCACTTGTGCTGGGGCTCCCCTCATGGGGACTGCCGCTTCGGCAGGTGTCGGTGTCCCGCAACGGCCACGCCCAGCGATCGCGCAACACGAGGCTGACGAGACACGACGTGTCTCCGGTCGAGGCAGACGAGATCGTGACCGTCGGCGGACTTCAGGTCACTTCGCCAGATCGGACGGTGGTCGACATCGGAAGAGCCTGTGGGCGGGATACAAGTGTCGCGGTGGCCGATGCAGCTGTCTACGGCGAGTTGGCCACTGCGGAGTCACTGCACGTCGCCCTGGACCGGGCGGCGGGCAGAAGCGGGCTCAAGAAGGCTCGGGTGGCGATGACGCTGATGGACGGTCGGAGCGAGAGCGTTGCCGAGACACTGAGCAGGTTGACCTTCTCCGATCACTGCCTGCCGACGCCGGTGACCCAGGAGGACATCATCGACACACACGGAAATCGTGTCGCCCGCGTCGACTTCTTCTGGCGCGAACACGGGGTGATCGGCGAGTGCGATGGGTTCGGGAAGTACTTCGACGGACACGATCTCAGGGAGGTGAGACGTCGACTCGCGCGGGAGAAGGATCGCGACGCCGAGCTCGTCGCCCTCGGATATCGGGTCATCCACTGGCGGTGGGCAGATCTGGAGAGGCCGTGGTTGCTGGCCGAACGGATCCGGCGCGTGCTGCTCGCGGCGGCAGCATGAGGATGAACCCGGTAGCCGACCTCCCCTGACGCCACACCTCACCGCTGTGGATGATCCGCCCATCCACTCACGAGTCGCCCCCCGAGCTACGAGGGTGGATCGCGGTCCGAGGGGCGGACCGGGTGCGAACCGCTGGCCGCCGCTGTATCGCTATCCTCCCCGTATGGCAGTGCGGGTGGACGCGTGGACGTGGTCGGTGCGGCTCTTCCCGTCGCGGACGAAGGCGGCGGCCGCCTGCCGGGGCGGGCACGTCAAGGTCAACGGCGAGGCGGTGCAGCCGTCGAAGGCGGTCGTGCCCGGAGATCGTGTCCAGGTGACGGGGACGCTCGGCCGGATCCGCGTCCTCGAGGTCGTGCGGACGGTCAACAAGAGGGTGGGCGCGCCGGTCGCCGCGACCTGCTATATCGACCACTCGCCCCCGCCGCCGCCGAGAGAGGTGCTGGCGTCACAGCCGCGGCGCGACAGGGGAGCGGGGCGACCGACCAAGCGAGAGCGTCGCGAGACCGACCGCCTCCAGGGCCGTGGGTAGACCCCTGCGTGGTCAGTCGTCTTCGCGGACGATCAGCACGACCGGTGACCCGACCAGTAGGTCGCCGACGTCCACTCGGCTCGAGATCACCGGGCCGACCGGGCGCACCACCCAGGTGCCCTCCGGGAGCACGACCTCGGTGCCGCGGAAGTCGTCGGCCCCGAGCACCGCGGTCCGCCGTCTGGCGATCATGCCGATCGCCGCGTGCCCGTCAACGATCCTGGCGAACGCCACCACGTCCCCGGAGGAGGGGCCCTGTACCGGCAACGCGAGGTGCGGGCCGGTAGCCATGCTCGCCGGGTGCGAGCGCCGGAACCGCAGCACCTCACGCACCAGCGCGAACTTGGGGTGCCCGCCGCGGGCCACCGCGCCGGACCGTAGGGGCTCATAGTCCACGAACCGGCGGTTATCCGGGTCGACGAGCGAGTCCTCCCACACCTCCGTGCCCTGGTAGACGTCGGGAACACCGGGCGACAGCAGCTGTGTCGTCTTGGCGATCAGCGAGTTGTCCCGTCCCGCGGGGGCGATCCGCTCGACGAACGGGGTGAGCAGCGCGCCACCCGAGTCGAGCAGTGTGTCGATCCACCCGTGGGCGGCGGACTCGAAATCGCCGTCCTGACTGGTCCAGGTGGTGTGCACGGCCGCCTCACGTAAGGCCTTCTCGGTGTAGTCGTGTAGGCGGGGCCGCAGGTCGTCGGGGAGCTCGTGACCATCCAGGTCGTCGCCGGCCGGCCACACCCCCACGATCACCTGGAGGAGGAAGTACCCCGCGTCCTCGGCGGGAGGGGGGAAGCTCCGGAAGACCTCGGAGACCAGGTGCGCCCATTCATCCGGCAGCTGCGAGAGCACCGAGATCCGGGCGCGGACGTCCTCTCCGCGCTTGGTGTCATGGGTGCTCAGCGCCGTCATGGCCAGCGGGGTCGCGCGGGCACGCTCGGCCATCGCCAGATGGAACGCGTCGACCGGCAGACCCATCCGGCCCGGCGAGCCGCCGACCTCGTTGAGGGAGACCAGCCGTCCGAGTCGGTAGAACAGCCGGTCCTCCTCGGCCTTGGCGGTGGCCGCTCCGGTCACCTGCGCCAACCGGACCGAGGCCTCCGCGGCCCGGGCCAGGGCCCCGGCGACGAGGCCCAGGGCCG
>NZ_JAALDV010000384.1:0-2550 GCF_014145045.1 Dietzia sp. DQ12-76 | reverse complement strand
TTCCGCCAGCTCGGCCGGGCGGGCCTCGGCGAGATCGGCGTTGACGTCGGCGATGGTCACGCGCCACCCCGCCGAGGCGAGACGGCGCGCCGTGGCCCACCCGATCCCGGACGCGCCACCGACCACCACCGCGTGCCGCCCACCACCCATGTCGTCCGCCATGTCCGCCTCCATCCGGGATGGGGCCCGGGGCGCGGTGCCCCGTCGACGCGCCCTGGGACGCTGTTGACGCCCGTCAATCCCTGGCCATAATCTAGGGCCACACTGTGACTCACGCCATAGCTTTCCGCGCGGCGATCCCCGGCCGAAGAGGTTTCCATGACACCCGTCCCCACCGTCGCCGTCATCGGCGCGGGCATCAGCGGTCTGACCACGCTCAAGATGCTCGACGACTACGGCATCGAGGCGGTGGGGTTCGAGGCCTCCGACCGCATCGGCGGGAACTGGGCGTTCGACAATCCCAACGGGAGTTCGAGCGCGTACCGGTCACTCCACATCGACACCTCCAAACACCAGCTGAGCTTCCGGGACTTCCCCATGCCCGAGGAGTTCCCGGACTTCCCGCACCACTCGCAGATCAAGCAGTACCTCGATGACTACGCGGAAGCCTTCGACCTGCTGCGTCTCATCGAGTTCGAGAACCGGGTCCTGCACGCCGAGCGGCTCGAGGGCGGCGGGTGGGAGCTGACCACCGGACGCACCGGCACCCGCCGCTTCGACGCCCTGGTGGTGGGCAACGGGCACCACTGGGACCCACGGTTCGGCGACTTCCCGGGCGAGTTCACCGGGGAGATGATCCATTCGCACGCCTACGTGGACCCGTGGGATCCGCTCGACCTGCAGGACAAGCGCATTCTCGTGGTGGGTCTGGGCAACAGCGCCGCCGACATCGCCGTGGAGCTGTCCTCCAAGGTGATGCGGAACGAGGTGGTGATCTCCACCCGGTCCGGCGCGTGGATCGTGCCGAAGTACATCGCCGGCAAACCGGCCGACAAGTACTTCGCCACCTTTCCCTTCCTGCCCTACTCGTGGCAGCGCAAGGCCATTCAGGTCATGCAGCCGATGTCGGCGGGCCGACCCGAGTCCTACGGACTACCCAAGCCCAATCACAAGTTCTTCGAGGCCCACCCCACGCAGTCCGTCGAGTTGCCGCTGAGGCTCGGCTCGGGGGACATCACGGCCAAGGGGAACATCGCCCGGTTCGACGGGCGGACCGTGCACTTCGAGGACGGCACCGCGCAGGAGTTCGACGTCGTCATCCAGGCCACCGGCTACAACACCTCGTTCCCGTTCTTCGACCCGGACTTCCTCAGCGCCGACGCCCACAACCACGTGCCGCTCTACAAGCGGATGTTCTCCCCGGGCATCGACGACCTGGTCATGGTCGGCTTCGCCCAGTCCACTCCCACGTTGTTCCCGTTCGTCGAGGCCCAGGCCAGGCTGGCGGCCGCGTGGGCGGCCGGCCTGTACCGGACGCCGGGGCGCGAGGAGATGGAGCGGGTCATCGTGGCGGACGAGAAGAAGTACATCGGGCACATGCTCGACACCCCGCGGCACCAGCAGCAGGTGGACTACTTCCTGTACGAGCACGACCTCCGGACACGTGAGATCCCGGCGGGACGAGAACGAGCGGCACGCCTCGGCGGGATGATCCGGACGGCGGCGCACGCGTGAGCGGGAACGCCACCTCCGGTGACGCCGTCGCCAGCTCACCGCGGGGCGACCGGCGTCGGGAGGCCCTGTTGGCGGAGCTGGACCGGCAGCTGCGCACCACCACACTCGATGACATCTCGGTGGCCGACCTCACCGACGCGGCCGGCATCACCCGGTCGGCGTTCTACTTCTACTTCGACTCCAAGGCCGCGGCGGTGACCGTGCTGCTCTCCTCCATCCAGGAGGCCGCCGCCACGTCGAACGGCGTGCTCGTGAACTCCGACGGCCGCTTCCGGTCCCGAGTGACCTCGACGCTGAGCGGCCTCGCGGACCGCATGCTCGACAACGCTCACGTCTACCGGGCCCTGCTCACCGCGCGCACCACGCACGAGCCCATGCGCCGCCTGTGGAACGAGGGGCGGGCGGAACTCGCGGCCCCCATCGCCGAGTACATCCGCTCCGAGCGAGCGGCCGGTCGCGCCCCCGACGGGGCCGATCCGATGGCGCTCGCCACGTCGCTGATCCAGGTCAACGAGTCGGTCCTCGAACATCTCGCCTACGACGCCGGGGCGGATCGCGAACCGATGATCGCCACCGCCTCCGACCTGTGGGTCCGGGCCATCTACGGCCGCCCGGACCCCGCGGTCGACAACCCAGGAGACCCCTCGTGAGAAGCCAGATCACCCCCCACGACCTCGAGTTCCGCTCCGGCGGGGACACCTGCCGCGGCTGGTTCCTGCCCGCGGCAGGAACCGATCCCGCTCCGTGCGTCGTTCTCGCGCACGGACTGGGCGGCACGGCCGACTCGGGCCTGCTGCCGTTCGCCGAGGCCTTCGCCGCCGCGGGCTTCGCGGCGTTCGCCTTCGACTACCGCGGGTTCGGCCGCTCCGGTGGCGG
>NZ_JAALDV010000383.1:0-1534 GCF_014145045.1 Dietzia sp. DQ12-76 | reverse complement strand
GAGCCGCAGCAGACGATGGACCGGGCGGTCGCCGAGGCCGCGCGGATGGCCACCGGAGGCGACACCGTGCTGCTCGCCCCCGCCGCCGCGTCGATGGACATGTTCACCGACTACGGTCACCGCGGGCGCAGCTTCGCGCTCGCCGTGGGCCGGGTCGCCGGGAGGTAGGGCATGGCACTTCACGAATCCGCTCGCCGGGGCGGCACCGACAGTGGCCACGACGTCGAGGATCAGGTCGCCGTGGCCCGGCCCGACCTGTTGGGCCGTATCGCCGCGCCGCTGGCGGCGATCAACCGTGCACCGCTGACCTCCTTCCACGTGGTCATGGTGGTCACCGCACTGCTCACGGTGATCGGCCTGGGCATGGTGCTCTCGAGCTCCAACGTCCTCGCGTTCTCCGGTGGCGGTACACCCTTCGACATCTTCCTCCGCCAGGCGGTCTTCGTGACGATCGGCTGGGTGGGGTTCCTGGTCGCCCTGCGTATGCGGTTCGAGCTCCTCCGGGCCGCCGCGCTACCGATGCTGCTGGTGTCCATCGGGCTGCTCATCGCCGTCCTGATCCCGGGCGTCGGCATGGAGATCAACGGCTCGCGCGGATGGATCGACCTCGGGTTCTTCGCGATCCAGCCCGCGGAGATCGCCAAGTTCACGTTCATCGTCTGGGCCTCGTCGGTGGTGGCCAAGCGGATACGCACCGGGTACTGGCTCGATCTGCTCTTCCCGGCCATCGTCGGGTACGGGGTGGTCGCCGCCCTCGTCGTCGTCGCCCCCGACCTCGGGATGGCCACGGCGGTGACCCTCGCCTTCCTGTGCGTGCTGTGGTTCGCCGGGTATCCGACCCGACACTTCGTGTGGGTGATCGCCTTCGGCACCGTCGTGTTCGGAGTGCTCGCGGTGACGTTCGCCTATCGGTTCGAACGGGTCAGAACATTCGCCAACACCTTCGTCGGGGACTTCTCCAACCCGCAGGGGTCGGCGTACCAGTCGTATCAGGGGATGCTCTCGCTGGCCGAGGGAGGCCTGTTCGGGGTCGGCCTGGGACAGTCCAGTGCCAAGTGGTTCTACCTCCCCGAGGCGACCAACGATTTCATCTTCGCGATCATCGGAGAGGAACTGGGCTGGTTCGGGGCAGCGGTCGTCGTCTCGCTGTACCTGGCGTTGGGATGGGCGGGTATGCGCATCGCGCTGCGCTCGGCCGACCCGTTCCGGCGACTGCTCGCGGGCACGATCACCACGACGATCGTCCTCCAGGCGTTCATCAACATCGGGTACGTGGTGGGCCTGCTGCCGGTCACCGGCCTCCAGCTACCGCTGATCTCCAACGGTGGCACCTCGGCGGTCGTCACCCTGGTGTCCCTCGGACTCCTCGCCAACTGCGCACGACACGAGCCCGAGGCCATCTCCGCGATCCTCAGTTCCCCGGAGCGTCGCCGGCGACGGTGGTTCACCCTCCCGGATCCGCGCCCCTACACGCCCGAGCGGCCGGTTCCCGCCTCGGACGCCCCCGGCCGCTCGAGCGCCGGCGCCCGGCGCT
>NZ_JAALDV010000382.1:0-1766 GCF_014145045.1 Dietzia sp. DQ12-76 | reverse complement strand
GCGACCCCGGACCAGGGCCAGCGCCCGGGCCGCGGTGACGGCCCCCAGGGTGGCGCGGGGGGACGCGCCGTACGCGAGCCATCTGGCGACGTCCTCGAGGCCGTGCCTCCCGGGTTCGCGGGTCGCGACGGTGACGCGGACCACGTAGTCGACCAGCGCGTGGTGGACGAAGACCTCACGCACCGCGTCCTGGAGCCGGAGCAGCGCGTCCACGCCGAGGACGCGTGAGGGCTCCGGGGGACGGGTCCCCATCCGGTAGACGATCTCCCGCTCCTCCTCGGGGCTGGGGTAGTCCACCACGAGCTTGAAGAGGAACCGGTCCCGCTGGGCCTCCGGGAGCTGGTACACGCCTTCGCTCTCGATGGGGTTCTGGGTCGCCATCACCAGGAACGGTGCCGGCATCGGGAAGGTCTGCCCGCCGATCGAGACGTGGCCCTCCGCCATCACCTCGAGCAGGGCCGACTGGACCTTTGCCGGGGCGCGGTTGATCTCGTCGGCCAGTACGAAGTTGGCCAGGATCGGACCGAGCTCGACCTCGAACTCCTCGCGGCCCTGGCGGTAGATCCGGGTTCCCACGATGTCCGCCGGGACGAGGTCCGGGGTGAACTGGAGGCGTCGGAAGCTGCCCCCCACCACGGAGGCGAAGGTCTCCACGGTGAGCGTCTTGGCGACCCCGGGCACGCCCTCGAGGAGGATGTGGCCGCGCGAGAGCAGTCCCACCAGGATCATCTCGATGAGCCTGTCCTGACCCACCACGACTTTCTTGACCTCGTACACCGCCTGCTCCAGGAGCCTGGCGTCCGAGACCGCGGAGGACGCGCTAACCGCGGGGTCGGAACCCGGGTCGGCCGGATGGTCGGTTCGGGGATCGCTCACCGCGGGGGGCTCCTTCGCGAGATCTGGGGTCTGAGGCCCGTGGTCCGAGGCCCGGGGTCCGAGGTCTGTGGTCGGTGGCACCGGGGCCGTACCGTCAGGACGGACTGCGATCGACAGTACCGGTGCACGGCCGTTCCCGGACCGACCAGTGCCCGGCCGACGAGCGGCCGGGCACCGTGGGTCGGCGCGATGTCGTCAGGTCAGCCGGACGACCATGGGTGAGATCCCCGCCATCCGCACCGGTGAGATCTTGACGACGTCGCCGGACTGCGGGGCCTCGACCATCCGGCCGTCACCCAGGTACAGCGCCACGTGACCGGGCCAGAAGAGCATGTCGCCGCGCTGGCGGGTGGCCACCGGGTACTGGGGGCCCGCCGTGTACTGGTAGCCGGTGAAGTGTGGGAGGGCTTTGCCGATCCCGGCGAACGCGTAGATCATCAGGCCGGAGCAGTCGAAGCCGATCTTGTTGTAGTCACCGTGACTGTCCGCGACGCCACCGTCCCGGATGCCGCGCGTGGGCCCGTTGGCGTCTCCGCCTCCCCAGGCGTAGGGGACGCCGAGTTGGGACAGTGCCCGGTTGACGACCGTCTCCACCCTGGCCGAGCTCGACGGGGTGCCCGTGTTGCCGCCCCCCTGGCCGGGCGCGGGAGCAGGTGCTGCCGGGCCCTGTTGGATGGACCCGAAGTCGGCCCGTCCGATCGCGTCGGCCACCTGTTGGATGATCGCCTCGGTGTTCCCGTTGACACCCGCGTCGATCGCGGCTCCGACGCTGCCGGCGTCGATCGTCCCGCCGATCGCCCTCGCCGCCCCGTCGGAGGATCCCGCGGCGAACTGGCGCACCGCGCCGAGGTCGAGATGGCCGGGGAGCGCCGAGGCGATGTCCGCCGCCT
>NZ_JAALDV010000381.1:10705-13521 GCF_014145045.1 Dietzia sp. DQ12-76 | reverse complement strand
CCGCCGACGAGCGCGCCCGAGGCCGCGCGGGCCGCCCCCGACCGACGCAGATCCGGGCCGAGCTCCACCTCGAAGCGGTCGCCCATGTCGTCGGACCCCAGACAGCGCACGCGCTCGTCAGCGGGGACCCCTGCCGCCCGGACCGCGTCGACGAACTCGTACAGCTCGCCGTAGGTGACCCCGTCGAGGGTGAGGGTGAGGTTCATCTTCACAGCCATGGCCCCAGGGTATCGGCGCGTCACCGGCCGGCGCATCGGTGACAACCCTGGTTCGATCCCTCGGACGACTCAGTTCTCACCCCAGAAGACGCGGTCCACCGCCTTGCGGCCGTGGCGGGTGACCCGGCGGTACTGGTTGAGGAACTCCGCGCCGTCGGACGACTCCGAGCAGATGCTGGCGACGGCGGCGAGGACCTTGCCCTGACCGGGGAGTTGGTCCACCGCCTTGCCGCGCGCCAGCACCAGTGCGTTACGGGCACGGGCGGCCATGAGCCACGACTGGACCAGGGCGTCGCGCTCGCTCTCCGAGATCAGCTCCGCGGCGGCGGCGGCCTCCAGCGCCTCCAGGGTCGAGGTGGTGTGCAGGCCGGGCACCCGAGCAGCGTGCTGCATGGTCAGTAGCTGGGCGGACCACTCGACGTCCGCCAGTCCACCGCGTCCCAGCTTGGTGTGGGTGGCCGGGTCGGCGCCCCGAGGCAACCGCTCGGTGTCGATCCGCGCCTTCATCCGCCGGATCTCCTGCACCACCTTCGGCGGCACCCCGTCCGCCGGATAGCGGAACTCGTCGATCATGTGCAGGAAGTCAAGACCCAGGTCGCGGTCCCCGGCCGCGAACGCCGCCCTGAGCAGGGCCTGCAGTTCCCACGTCTCCGCCCACTTGGAGTAGTAGGCGCGATAGGACGCGAGGGTCCGGACCAGTGGCCCGTTGCGGCCCTCCGGGCGCAGGTCGGCGTCGAGGTCGAGTGGGGGATCCGACGACGGCGACGAGAGCAACCGTCCCACCTGCTCGGCCACCTGGACCGCCCACCGGACGGCCTCGTCCTCCGCGACGCCCTCCACCGGGTCGCACACGATCATCACGTCCGCGTCGGACCCGTAGGACAGCTCGTCCCCACCGAGACGTCCCATCCCGATGTACGCGAGCCGGGCCGGCGGCGCCTGCCCCTCCGGGGACAGGTCCCTGATCACCGACGCCAGGGACGCCTCGAGCACCGCCCGCCACACCGCGGACAGACGCTTGCCCACCTCCGGCACGGAGATCAACCCCAGTACGTCGGCGGCCCCGATCCGGGCCAGCTCCGCTCGGCGCAGCGACCTCGCCGCGGCGATGACCTTCTCTGGGGTGCGGTGGCGGGACGCCGAGGCGGACAGCGCGGAGGCGATGTCGGAGACCTTGGACGCCACGAGCACAGGCCCCTCGGCCCCGTCGGTCAGGTCGGGGATGACCTCGGGGTTCCGCAGCAGGAGCTCGGAGACGAAGACCGAGGTGCCCAGCACCGTCACCAACCGGCGCGCCACGATGCTGTCGTCCCGCAGCACGCGCAGGAACCAGGTGATGTTCTGGTGCTCTTCGCACAGTTTCCGGTAGGCCAGGAGCCCGGCGTCCGGGTCCGGGGTGTCGGCGAGCCATTCCATGAACGCGGGCAGCAGCAGCGCCTGGATCCGGCCACGCCGGTTGTTCTGACCGGCGAGGGCTCGGAGGTGTCCGAGCGCGTGACGGGGTGCGCCGAACCCGAGTGCCGCCAGCTGCCGCTCCATCGCCTCGGAGCTCAGGGACAGGGCCTCCGCGTCGTAGGCGGCGATCGAGTCCAGCAGAGGGCGGTAGAACAGTTTGGAGTGCAGTCTGCGCACCCGGCTCCGGACCTGGCGCAGCTGCTCGAGCAACACCTCCGAGGCATCGTGCCTGCTGCTCGGACGGATGTGGGCGGACCTGGCGAGCCAGCGGTAGGCCTCCCGGTCGCCGTCCTCGGGGAGCAGGTGGGTGCGCTTGTAGCGCTGGAGCTGGAGCCGGTGTTCGAGCAGACGCAGGAACTCGTAGGCGGCCACGAGGTTGGAGCCGTCCTCGCGGGCGATGTACCCGCCCGCCCGGAGCGCGCCGAGCGCGTCCACCGTGCTGGTGACCCGGAGTTCCTCGTCGGTTCGACCGTGCACCAGTTGGAGGAGCTGGACGGCGAACTCGACGTCCCGCAGGCCTCCCCGGCCGAGCTTGAGTTCGCGTTCGCGGAGCGCCTCGGGGACGTTCTCCTCGACGCGTCGACGCATGGCCTGGACGTCCTGGACGAAATCGTCCCGTTCGGAGGCCGTCCACACCAGCGGGTGCACGGTCTCGTAGTACTCGGTGGCCAGGGCCAGGTCGCCGGTCATCGGGCGGGCCTTGAGCAGCGCCTGGAACTCCCACGTCTTGGCCCACCGCTTGTAGTAGGCCGCGTGGGACTCCAGGGTCCGCACCAGTTCGCCGGACTTGCCCTCCGGTCGCAGGGCGGCGTCCACCTCGAAGAAGGCCATGGATCCGATGCGCATCATCTCCCCGGCCACTCGCCCGGTCTTGGCGTCCGCTGGTTCGGAGACGAAGATGATGTCGACGTCGGAGATGTAGTTGAGCTCGCGGGCCCCTCCCTTGCCCATGGCCACCACCCCGAGCCGACCGGGCATGGGCGAGTCCGGGTACACCGTGGCGACGGCCACGGCGAGCGCGGCGGTCAACGCCGAGTCCGCGAGATCGGCCAGACGGCGGCCCACCTCGGCGAACGGCAACACCGGCTCGTCCTCGACCGTGGACGCCACGTCGTGGGCGGCCAGCAGCGCGACGTGGTCCCG
>NZ_JAALDV010000381.1:0-10454 GCF_014145045.1 Dietzia sp. DQ12-76 | reverse complement strand
GGTGGGCTGCGCGACCAGATGGTCCCCCAGTGCGCTGGACGCGCCGAGCAGTCCCAGCAGGCGTCCCCGCAACGGGAGGTCGGACCGCAGCGCCGAGTCCAACCCCGCTACGCCGGTGTCGTCGCCACCGCCCGCAGCCGGTCCCCCGCCCGACGATTCGGCCGCCAGTGCCTCCCGCAGCCGCACCAGCGTCCCCAGGGCGAGATCCGGGTCGGGTGCGCGCGAGAGCGCCCACATCAGCGGTGTGGCGTCCTCGTCGGTCCAACCCAGGTAGTGCAACCAGTCCCCGGCGCGCGCATCGAGCAGTCCCAGCCTGCCCGGGCTGGGCACCCTGGACCGCGAGGAGTCCATACTCACCGGGACCGTCCGATCAGTGCGCTGGGTGATCTCACAGCGCGAGGTAGCTACGGAGCTCGTACGGGGTCACCTCGTTGCGGTACTCCCGCCATTCCCGACGCTTGTTGCGCAGGAAGAACTCGAACACGTGCTCGCCGAGTGCCTCGGCGACGAGCTCGGACTCCTCCATCGCGTCGAGGGCCTGCTCGAGGCTCCCCGGAAGGTCGGTGTACCCCATCGCCCGTCGTTCACGCCGGCTCATGGTCCACACGTCGTCCTCGGATTCCGGGGGCAGCTCGTATCCGTCCTGGACGCCCTTGATCCCGGCGGCGATCATCACGGCGTACGCGAGGTACGGGTTGCACGCCGAGTCCGGGCTGCGGACCTCGATCCGACGGGAGGACGCCTTGTTGGGCGTGTACATCGGAACGCGCACGAGCGCCGAGCGGTTGGCACGACCCCAGGTGGCGGCGGTGGGGGCCTCGCCGCCGCCGATGAGCCGCTTGTACGAGTTGACCCACTGGTTGGTGACGGCCGAGAACTCCGGGGCGTGACGCAGGATCCCGGCGACGAACGACTTCGCGGTGGTGGACAGCTGGTACTCGTCGTCCGCGTCGTGGAACGCGTTGGAGTCACCCTCGAACAGGCTCATGTGGGTGTGCATGGCCGACCCCGGGTGGTCACGGAGGGGCTTGGGCATGAACGACGCCCACACCCCGTTGTTCATGGCCACCTCCTTGACGATGTAGCGGAAGGTCATGATGTTGTCCGCCATGCTCAGCGCGTCCGCATACCGCAGGTCGATCTCCTGCTGCCCCGGCGCACCCTCGTGATGGGAGAACTCCACGGAGATGCCCATCGCCTCCAGCGCCTCGATCGCGTGCCGCCGGAAGTGCGGAGCCGAATCGTGCACCGCCTGGTCGAAGTAGCCGCCGTTGTCCGAGGGGACGGGCTCGGCCCCGTTGGTGTCGAGGCTCTTGAACAGGAAGAACTCGATCTCGGGATGCACGTAGCAGGAGAAGCCGAGATCGGCCGCCTTGTTGAGCTGCCGGCGCAGGACGTGGCGCGGATCCGCCCAACTGGGGCTGCCGTCGGGGTTGAAGACGTCGCAGAAGATGCGCGCCGAGTGCTGGGCGCCGTCGGCATGCGCCCACGGCAGGACCTGGAACGTCGACGGATCCGGCTTGGCGATGGTGTCCGCCTCCGAGACCCGCGAGAACCCCTCGATGGCGGAGCCGTCGAAGCCGATCCCCTCCCCGAACGCCCCCTCGAGTTCTGCGGGTGCCACGGCCACTGACTTCAAGGTCCCGAGAACGTCGGTGAACCAGAGCCGGACGAACCGGATGTCGCGCTCTTCCAAGGTCCTGAGAACGTACTCCTGCTGGCGGTTCATGGGGTCCAACCTAGTGCCTGTCGTGTTACGGGCGTGTGACATCGGGCCCCCGACACGCCCACCGACCCCTCCCCGCGCCGTGCGGCCCCGGCCCAGGGACCCACGCCCCCGGGGTCGTGGCAGACTCATCGGCGACGGCGACGACCGTCACCGCCCCCTGTCCACCCGGGGACCGGCCCTCCTGCCGGCCTCGAGGTCACTGTAGGAAGGCCACACCGCCATGAGCGACAACCCAGACAACCCGGTCTACGGCTCCGGTGGTGCACCGGACGCGGGACCCCGGGGGCTGACGCGGGTGACCAGGATCCACCACCTCGCCGAACTGAAGGCCGCGGGGGAACCCTGGCCCATGCTCACCGCCTACGACTACGTCTCCGCGCGTCTGTTCCAGGAGGCCGGGATCCCGGTCCTGCTGGTCGGGGATTCGGCGGCCAACGTGGTCTACGGGTACGACACCACGGTCCCCGTGACCGAGGACGAGATGATCCCTCTGGTCCGCGCGGTCACCCGGGGAGCCCCGAAGGCGCTCGTCGTGGCCGATCTCGTTTTCGGCAGCTACGAGACCTCCCCGGCTCAGGCGGTGTCCGCCGCCACGCGGATGATGAAGGAGGGCGGCGCCCAGGCCGTCAAACTGGAGGGCGGCGTCCGGATGGCCCCGCAGATCCGGGCGATCGTGGACGCCGGGATCCCCGTGATGGCCCACATCGGCTTCACCCCCCAGTCGGTCAACGGCCTCGGCGGCTTCCGAGTCCAGGGACGCGGGGACGCCGCTGACGCACTGCGGGCCGACGCCCGCGCCGTGCAGGAGGCAGGAGCCTTCTCCGTCGTCATGGAGATGGTCCCCGCCGACCTCGCCCGGGAGGTCACCACCGAGTTGGACATCGCCACGGTCGGCATCGGCGCCGGGAACGGCTGCGACGCCCAGGTGCTGGTGTGGCAGGACATGGCCGGACACGGCACCGGGCGGACGGCGAAATTCGTCAAGCGTTACGCGCAGCTCGCCGACACGCTGCGCGACGCCGCCCGGGAGTACGGCGAGGAGGTCCGCGCCCGCGCGTTCCCCGGACCCGAGCACTCCTTCTGACGGCGCGGTCAGCCCCGATGACCCCACAGACCACGCTCCGCACCCCGTACCCGCGTATCGCGCCGTACGAGACCGGCATGCTCGACGTGGGCGACGGTCAGGGCCTGTACTGGGAGTGCTCGGGCAATCCCGACGGCGCCCCGGTGCTGTTCGTCCACGGCGGCCCCGGAGGCGGGACCACGCCGGAGCATCGCCGGATGTTCGACCCGGAGTCCTACCGGATCATCCTGGTGGACCAGCGGGGCTGCGGACGGAGCACTCCGCACGTCGCGGACGGGGCGGACCTCGCCGTCAACACCACGTGGCATCTCACGGCCGACCTCGAACGCCTGCGTGAGGCGCTGGGGATCGACCGCTGGCTGGTGTTCGGGGGATCGTGGGGGACGACGCTGGCGCTGGCCTACGCCCAGCAGCATCCCGATCGCGTCCGCGGCCTGGTGCTCCGCGGGATCTTCCTGTGCCGACCGTCGGAGATCGACTGGTTCTACCGGGGCGGCGCCGCCCACCTGTTCCCCGACGCCTGGGAGGGCTACCTGGCGCCACTCGTCGCCGCCGAGGGCGCCGAGACGGTCCATCGGGACGGCTTCGACCACGTGGCCGCCTACCACCGCCTCCTACACTGCGGTGATCCGGCAATCGAGATCGCCGCCGCGCACGCGTGGACGACGTGGGAGACCACCACCTCCACCCTGCTCCCCCGGCCTCCCGCCGCGGACGGCGACGAGGCGGACCGGTTCGCCCTGGCCTTCGCCCGCATCGAGAACCACTACTTCGTCAACGATGCGTTCCTCGGCGGGCGGGCCATCCTGGACCGGATGGACCGGGTCGCGCATCTGCCGGCCGTGATCGTCCACGGCCGCTACGACGTGGTCTGCCCGGTCGCCAACGCCTGGGAACTGCATGCGGCCTGGCCGGGCTCCGAGTTGCACATCGTCCCCGACGCCGGGCACGCGATGGCCGAGCCCGGCACCACCCATCACCTGCTCGAGGCGACCGACCGCTTCCGGCCCTGAGCCCCACGCCCGGCTCGGCGAGGGCTTTCGGGGATCAGACGACCCCGAAACGGCGCGAGGCGGCGACCGTGGCCTTCTGGTACCCCGACGGGAAGAGTCGGACCATCGCGTCGATCACGTACGCGTCGGGGCCCACCAACACACGGGCTCGGCGCCGCTCGACCGCGTCGAGGATCACCCGCGCGGCTGTCGTCGCCTCCGTCCGTGCGAACTTGGAGTCGAAGATCGCGGCGAAGGTCGCGCTGTCCAGACCCTCGGCCGCGCCGGCGCTCCTGGCGACCGCGGTCTTTATGCCACCGGGGTGGACACAGGTGACGTCCACGGGCTGGCCACCGGCGAGCATCTCCATCCGCAGCGATTCGGTGAACTGCTGCACCGCCGCCTTGGCCGCGTTGTAGGCGTTCTGTGTGGGCACCGAGAGGATCGCGAAGATGCTGGAGATGTTGACGATGTGTCCGTCCCCGGAGGCGATGAGGTGCGGCAGGAACTCCTTGGTGCCGTGGACGACCCCCCAGTAGTCCACGTCCATCACGCGGGCGATGTCCTTGTACCCGGACTGCGCGACCGACCCGGTGAACGCGATCCCGGCGTTGTTGACGACGAGGTGGACCACGCCGAACTGCTCGACCACGCGGCCCGCGTACTCGGCGACGGCGGCCTGCTCGGTGACGTCGAGCCGGTCGGAGTGCACCTCCACCGACGATTCCGCTCCGATCAGCCTCACCGTCTCGGCCAGTCCGTCGACGTCCACGTCGCTCAGGGCCAGCCGGGCCCCCCGCCGCGCCGCCTCCCGCGCGAGCTCACGGCCGATGCCGGAGCCGGCCCCGGTGATGACGACGACCTTGCCGTCCATCTGCCAGCGGGGACGGCGGGAGGTCAGGCCACCCAGGGCGCCGAGCACCCTGGTGATCGGCGCGCTCACCGGAGCGCCTCCTGCCCGGTGGGCACGGCGGCGGTTCGGTCGACCTCGGTCCGGCGGTAGGCGCTCACATCGAACTCCCTCGTCTGGTTGCGGAAGGTGAAGGTGAAATCGGGCCACACGGCCGGGGCGTTGCCCTTGGCGTCCAGGTACCAGCTCTTGCAGCCGGTCAGCCAGACCGTCTTGCCGGTGTTCTCGCGCAGCTCACGGTTGTACGCGTTCTGGACCGCCGCTCGGACGTCGACCGTCTGCAGGCCGCGGTCGCGCATGGCGCGGATCGCGTCCACGAGGTAGTTCAGTTGGGACTCGATCATGTAGATGATCGACGAGTGACCGAGGCCCGTCGCGGGACCCATGAGGACGAACATGTTGGGGTATCCGGCGACGGTGGTGCCCTTATAGGCCTCCATCCCCTCGCTCGCCCAGGTGTCCGCGAGGGTTCGTCCCGCCGAGTCGCGGACGCGCTCGAAGAACGGCGAGTCCGTGACGTGGAACCCGGTGGCCACCACCAGCACGTCCGCCGGGTGCTCCGCGCCGTCGGAGGTGACGATCCCGGTCTCTGTCACCCGGCTGATGGGCGTGGTCACCACGTCGACGTTCCGGCGACCGAGCGCCCGGTACCAGGTGTTGGACAGCAGGATCCGCTTGCACCCGATCTCGAAGTGCGGGGTCAGAGCGGCCCGCAGCTCGGGGTCGCGCACCGACATCGCGAGGTGCGCGCGCCCGAGCGCCTTGATCGGGGCGAGGGCGGCCCGGGTCCGGGTCAGTCCCACGACCTGGAGCTCACGGCTCGCGTACTGCAGGCCCCGGACCGCGCGCTGCAGACCGGGGACCCTGCGGTAGAGGGCGCGCTCGAACCCCGGGTACTTCCGGTCGATGCGGGGCAGCACCCAGGGCGCGGTGCGTTGGTAGACGTCCAGGTGCTCGACGGCCGGGGCGATGGACGGCACCACCTGGATCGCGGAGGCTCCGGTGCCGATCACCGCGACGCGCCGACCCGCCAGGGGGACCGAGTGGTCCCAGCGGGCAGTGTGGAAGACGGGGCCCGCGAAGTCGTCGATACCGTCGATCTCCGGGAGCTTGGGCTCGCACAGCGCACCGACGCCCAGGACCAGCACTCGCGCGTCGTACTCCCCCGCCGTGGTGCTCACCGTCCACCGGCCGCGGTTCTCGTCGTACTGCGCCGAGGTGACGTCGACGCCGAACCTGATCTTGTCCCGGACCCCGTGGTCGTGCGTGACGCGACGGATGTAGTCGTAGATCTCGCCCTGGGGGGAGAACGCCCGCGACCACTCCGGGTTGAGGGCGAAGGAATACGAGTACAGGTGGGATGGCACATCGCACGCCGCCCCCGGATAGGAGTTGTCGCGCCAGGTGCCACCCACGTCCTGGCCCCGCTCGACCACGATGAGGTCGTCTACCCCCTCCTCGGTGAGTCTGATGGCCGCCCCGAGTCCGGAGAATCCGGCCCCCACGACGAGGACGTCGACTCGTGTCGTCTGATCCACTTCTTCTCCCCACGGCGAGCATGTGATCGGAACCACTGCGATCTTACCCGCAAGTAAGTCCGAGCCGGCACGGGACGTCGACAAATGGTGGGTGGCGGCCCGGTCGCGACGCACCGGACCCGATGTTCACCCGGGCCTGATACAACCAGTCCATGACGATCAGCGAGACGGTGGAGATCGAGAGCAAGTTCGAGGTCGACCCCGACACCCCGATCCCCGCCGCGGACGCCTTCGCCCCCCTGCTCGCGGACGACCCCGTCGTGCACGAACTCTCGGCCACGTACTACGACACCGCCGACCTCAGCCTCACCCGCCACAAGGTCACCCTCAGACGCCGTACCGGCGGCGACGATTCCGGCTGGCACCTCAAGCTCCCCTCCGAGGCCGGACGGGTGGAGCTGCGGCTCCCGCTCGACCACGGCGACGACGTTCCGGCCGAACTCGTGGCCGCGGTGGCAGGGCTGGTCCGCCGCCGACCGCTCGCGCCCGTGGCCCGCGTGAACAACAGGAGACATGTGATGCTCCTGCGCGATCCCGACGGAGCCGCCGTCGTGGAGTTCTGCGACGACCGCGTCTCGACGCAGTCGTTCGCCACCGGGAACGCGGACGGGGACTGGCGGGAATGGGAGGTGGAACTGGTCGATCCGTCCCGGCCCGGAGCGAGGGGCCATCTCGACACCGTCGCCACCGCGTGCACCTCCGCCGGGGCCACGACCTCGTCGTCGTCGTCCAAACTCGCCCGCGCCCTCGGCCCCCTCCCCTCGCCGGACGACGCGGGCGTCTCCGCGGTGAGGGACGCCCTGCGGGAGGACCTCGACAAGGTACTCGACCACGATCCCGCCGCCCGGCGCGTCACCATGGTGGGCGTTCACCAGATGCGCGTGGCGGTCCGTGGCCTGCGCAGCACCATCAGCTCGTTCGCCGAGGAGCTCGAGGCGGAGACCGAGGGCACGGAGATCGACCTGGCCGACCTGCTCGACGAGCTCAAGGTTCTCGCCGCGGTCCTGGGTAAGGTCCGCGACATCCAGGTGGTCGACCAGCGGCTCGGAGGGCTGGCCGCCGAGTACCCGGACGACGTCGTGAGCCCGCTGACCAGGCAGCGACTGAGCGACGAGCTCGCTTCCGAGGAGCGACGTGCCGGCGCGCGGGTGACGGAGGCGTTGGGGTCCGACCGCTACCTCGCCCTGCTCGACCGGCTGCACCTGCTCGTCGACGTCGCCGGCACCGGCTCGGGTGGCCGCTCCGGCACCGACTCGGGCTCCGGATCGGGGCCCCGTTCCGGGGACACCGCGCCGACCTCGAAGAAGCGCAGGCGCGAGGCCCAGGACATGGTCCTGCGAGGAGTCGACCGACAGTTCGCCAAGTTCACCAAGGCCCGCACCCGCACCGAGCGCGACCTCGACTCGCTCGAGCTGACCCTGGCCCAACGCGAGGAACTGACCCACGTGGTCCGTAAGCGCGCCAAGGCACTGCGGCGCAACGTCGGCGCCCTCCGGGAGTCGGACGGACTGACCGTCGCGCCGCTGCGCACCGCGTGCCAGCGACTGCACACCGTGCTCGGCGACGTCCAGGACAGCGTGACCGCCCGGATGTGGATCCGGCGGATCGCCAGGCGGGCGGAGTCCGCGGGCGAGCCGACCTTCGGTTTCGGCGTGCTCTTCGAGCACGAGCGCGGCTTCTCCGAGCGCGCGCTGGCCGGGTTCGAGAGCGATGCGGCCACCGTCACCGCCGCCTACCGAGAGCTGTCGGAATCCCGGCGCGCGGCGCGGCGGAGGAAGACGACGAACAAGAAGAAGAAGAAGAAGAAGGGCACCGGCACGTAGCGCCGCCCTTCTCAGTCCTTCTCGTCCTCTGCGTCCCACGCCTCGTTGCGGGCCTTCGCCTTGTCCAGCGCGGCCTCGGCCTCGCCGCGGGTGGCGTAAGGGCCCATGCGGTTGTCCCAGTTGGTCACCTTGCCCTGCAACGCCTGGCCCGTGCCGATGTCGTAGTACCACTGTTCTTCCGACATGACGGGCCTCCTGGGATCGTCCGGTGATCTGCCGACCCGTCCGACTCTACCCGGGGTTGCGACCCGGCTGGCTCCGTCTCACCGACTTGCGCGCCCACTTCGGCTCGCGCGGCGGATTCGCCCGGGGATTCCGGCGATGCGCGTGCGGAATGGACCCGAGACGCCGCGCAAGCCCAGCGAGGCGCGCACACGTCAAGATCGAGGCGAACGAGCCGGCCTGTAAGCCGGATCCTGTGCCCCTCCGCGGACGGAGAGGCGACGACCATCCATCTGGGCACACCGTCACCGGGTACCTCGAGCGGTCCACCCGCGGACTCGGGCGAGCAGCCCTCTCGTGCATCTCTGCACTCCATCCGCGCAGCCGCACCGCGGGCGGTGCGGCCTTCGACCTTGCTCCGGGTGGGGTTTACCTAGCCGCCCCGGTCACCCGGGGCGCTGGTGCGCTCTTACCGCACCGTTTCACCCTTACCGCGCTCGCGGGCGCGGCGGTCTGTTTTCTGTGGCACTGTCCCGCGGGTCACCCCGGGTTGCCGTTAACAACCACCCTGCTCTGTGGAGTCCGGACTTTCCTCGGACCGGGGCCTGCCACCTGGTGGCGCCGGTTCCCCTGCCCGCGGCCGTCCGGCCGACTCGTTCGCCCTGGCGAGTCTAGTCGAGGTGCGAGGTGTCGTTGACCAGGTGCACCGACGTGGGACCGTCGGGATAGAACCGCACGTCGGACACCGAGGCCAGGTCCAGGTGGAGCCGGAATAGCAGCTCGTCGCCGGCGTCGAGGGCCGCCCTGATCGCGAGCTTGATGGGCGTGACGTGACTGACCACGGCCACCACGCCGCCCGGGTTCTCGGAGACGATCCGGCGCAGTCCCCGCTCGACCCGGGCGCGGACCACGGCGAAGCTCTCGCCCCCGGGGGGCGGCACGGCGGTGTCAGACATCCAGCGTGAGTGCAGAGCGGGGTCCTGCTCCGCGGCCTCGGAGAAGGTCAGACCCTCCCAGAGTCCGAAATCCGTCTCGATGAGGTCGTCCTCGACAACCAGCGGGACTCCCGTCGCCTCGGCGGCCCGCTCGGCGGTCCCCAGGCACCGGCGCAGCGGGGAGGAGACGACCGCCGAGAGCCCGGGGAGGCGGGCCAACCGCTCTGCGGTGCGCTCGGCCTGGAGCACGCCCAGCTCTGTGAGGTCGGGGTCACCCTGTCCGGAGTACCGGCGGTCCACCGAGAGCGGGGTCTGACCGTGACGGGCCAGCACGATCCGGGTGGGGCTCCCGGCCGCGCCCGTCCAGCCGGGACCCCCGCTCACGAGTTGGCAGTGCGGACGACGATCACGCCGCACTCCGGGCAGGTCAGGACGTCGTCGGCGGGTGCCGTACGGAACGCCGACACGGTGGTGCGGTCGAGATCGATCGCGCAGGCCGAGCACCGGCCGCCGTTGAGGATCGCCGCACCCACGCCGGCCTGCTGTGCACTACGGGTATAGAGGTCGAGTAGGTCCGCGGGGAGGTCCTCCGCCTGGCGGGCCCGCTCGGCGGTCGTGGCGGTGACGGAGTCCTCGAGGTGGGCGAGTGCCGTGTCGCGGACGGTGGTGGCCATTCCGAGGCGGGCGTCCAGGTCGGTGATGATCGCGCCGGAGTGGCGGACGTCGGCGTCCACCGCCTCGTGGCGCTCGGTCAGCTCGGAGAGTTCGGCCTCCAGGTTCTCCTGACGACGGTGGAGCGATGCCAGCTCGTACTCGAGCTCGGTGGCCTGCCTGTCGGACAGGCCGCCGGCGGCCAACGCCGCGGAGTCGCTCTCGCGACGCCTCCGCACGGCGTCGAGGTCCGAGCTCAGCTTGGCGATCGCGCGATCCAGGTCCTCCACGTGTATCCGAGCCCGCGCGGCGGACTCCACGGCAGCCCGGCGCTCGGCCTCCAACGTGTCCACGGTGGCCTGCTCCGGGAGGGAGCGCCGACGGTGGTCGAGGGAGCCCAGGCGCAGGTCGAGCTCGGCGAGGTCGACGAGTCGACGCTGGAGGGTGGGATCGGCCTTCATGAGGGCCAAGACTACCGCCCGTCGCCCGCCGTCCCCGACGCCACCGTCCAGGGGTCGGTGCGCAGGTCGCAGACGGTCGCCGCGACCCCGACCCCCTCCTCGAGCAACGCCGCGGCCTGCGCACACCACGGGTACTCGAGTGCCCAGTGCGCCGCGTCCACCAGCGCCG
>NZ_JAALDV010000380.1:0-4172 GCF_014145045.1 Dietzia sp. DQ12-76 | reverse complement strand
CGCGAGACCGCCCCGGCGACGACGGAGAAGTCCGCGGCGACGGCGCCGGCCGGCGCGGCGGCCGACGGGAAGGCGAAGAACAGCGAGGCGACCACGCCGAAGGCGCCCGGCAACGCGCCCGACAAGACGCCCGACGATTCCGCGACCACGACCGAGGACTCCCGGGACGCGCGACAGTCGACGGGAACGACGACGGCGTCACCGGGATCCCCCGCAGGCGGAGGCCGGTCCGACGCCGAGACTCCCGCCCAGCAGAAGGGCGACACCACCCCTGATGACGGCGGCGAGGCCGTCGAATCCCCAGGCCGCGAACGGAAGTCCTGACCCCCACTCCCCCCGCGCCCCCCTATCGGGTGTGTTGCGAAACACGGTCGAGCGTATGTGACTACGCTCACAGAAACCGGTTCGGTCGCTTCCGCCGTGTCGATTCCGGCCGCCGTGAACACACATCCCGAGAGAGAGCCGCTGATGACCGATCACGACCACACCCAGACCTACGCACCCGACCCCGCCTTCACCGCCCAGGCCAACGCGCAGGCCGACCTCTACGACGTCGCAGCCGCTGACAGACTCGCGTTCTGGGACGAGCAGGCACGGCGCCTGGACTGGTCCACGGAGTGGTCCGAGGTGCTCGACTGGTCCGACGCACCGGTCGCCAAGTGGTTCGTCGGCGGCAAGCTCAACGTGGCCCACAACTGCGTGGACCGTCACGTCGAGGCCGGCAACGGCGACCGGGTGGCCATCCACTGGATCGGCGAGCCGGAGGATGACGCCCGCGACATCACCTACGCCGAACTCAAGGACGAGGTCAGCCGCGCGGCCAACTACCTCAGCTCCCTCGGGCTCGTGGCCGGCGACCGGGTGGCGATCTACATGCCGCTCCTGCCCGAGGTCTACATCGCGATGCTGGCCTGCGCCCGCCTCGGGCTCACCCACTCCGTGGTGTTCGCCGGCTTCTCCCCCAACGCGCTCCGCCAGCGCATCGACGACGCGGAGGCGAAGGTCGTCATCACCGCCGACGGCCAGTTCCGTCGCGGTAAGCCCGCGCCGCTCAAGGCCGGGGTCGACGACGCGCTCTCCGGAAACGGGGTCGACGCCGAGGGGACCGCCGAATCGGTGCAGACCGTCCTCGTGGTCCGTCGGACCGGGCTCGACGTGGAGTGGACCGAGGGCCGGGACGCGTGGTGGGACGAGGTGGTCCCGCAGCAGTCCACCGAGCACACGCCCGAGGCCTTCGACTCCGAGCATCCCCTGTTCCTGCTCTACACCTCGGGGACCACGGGAAAGCCCAAGGGGATCGTCCACACCTCCGGCGGCTACCTCACCCAGGCGTCGTACACCCACCACAACGTGTTCGACCACAAGCCCGGCCAGGACGTCTACTGGTGCACCGCGGACGTCGGCTGGGTCACCGGGCACACCTACGGCGTGTACGCCCCGCTCTCGAACGGTGCCGAGTGCATCGTCTACGAGGGCACCCCCAACTCACCGGACGAGCACCGCCACTTCCAGATCATCGAGAAGTACGGCGTCACCATCTACTACTCGGCACCCACCCTCGTGCGGACCTTCATGAAGTGGGGCGCCGAGATCCCGGCCGCCCATGACCTGACCTCGATCCGCCTGCTCGGCTCCGTGGGTGAGCCCATCAACCCGGAGGCGTGGCGCTGGTACCGCGACAACCTCGGCGGCGGCACCGCCCCCATCGTGGACACGTGGTGGCAGACGGAGACCGGTGCGATCATGATCTCCCCGTTGCCGGGCGTGACCGAGACCAAGCCCGGATCGGCCATGCGGCCGCTGCCCGGCATCTCCGTGTCCATCGTGGACAACGAGGCCAAGGAGGTCGCCGCGGAGGAACAGGGCTTCTTGGTGCTCACCGAGCCGTGGCCGTCCATGCTCCGCGGCATCTGGGGCGACATGGAGCGCTACCGGGACACCTACTGGTCCCGGTTCGCCGAGGAGGGGTACTACTTCGCCGGTGACGGCGCCAAGTGGGACTCCGACGGCGCACTGTGGGTGCTGGGGCGCGTCGACGACGTGATGAACATCTCCGGCCACCGCATCTCCACCTCCGAGGTGGAGTCCGCCCTCGTCGGGCACCGCGCGGTCGCCGAGGCGGCAGTGGTGGGCGCCAACGACGAGACCACCGGCCAGGCGATCGTCGCGTACGTGATCCTGCGCGGCAACGTCGACGCCGAGGAGGACCGCCAGAAGCTCATCGACGAGCTGCGCGCCGAGGTGTCGCGGGAGATCTCCCCGATCGCCAAGCCCCGCGACATCACGATCGTGCCCGAACTGCCCAAGACGCGCTCCGGGAAGATCATGCGGCGTCTGCTAAAGGACATGGCGGAGGGCCGCGACGGCGGGGACACCTCGACCCTGTCCGATCCGACCATCATGGAGCAGATCAGGGAGAAGGGCACGCGCGGCTGACCGGGTAGCGGGTGAAGGCGGCCACGTGTCGTGGCACGATGGACGACGGTGCATCCGTCGCCTGACTATGGAGGAACAACCGTGAGCCACGCCCAGGGAACCCACTCGCCGACCGAGGCATCGATCCCCCTGCACGACGCGGACTCGATCGGTCGGGGCGACGCCAGCATCGGAACCCTGGTCAAGAACGCCACCACGCAGGTGTCCACGCTCGTCCGCGCGGAGATCGAGCTCGCCAAGACCGAGGTCACCGAGCAGGTCAAGAGGGCCGCCACCGGGTCGGGCTTCTTCGTCGCGGCGCTCGTGCTTCTGCTGATGTCGTTCTTCCCGTTCGTCTTCATGTGGGCCAAGCTCATCTCCCTGTGGTTCGGCACCCAGTCCTGGGACTGGATCGGATTCCTCATCGTCTTCGTGGTGCTGGTGCTGTTGGCGGCGGTCTGCGCCCTGCTCGGCTACCGCAAGGTCAAGAAGATCCGTAAGCCCCAGCGCACCATCGACTCGGTGTCCGACCTCAAGCTGGCCATGCCCACGGGCACCCAGCCGCGGCCCGGGACGGTGCGGGTCACCGAGACCCCCCAGCCCGCCACGCGCAGCTGAATACTCCCGCACACCGGCCGCCCGACCCGTCGATCGTCAGGATCGACGGGTCGTGGCGGCATCGTGACGTCTCGGCCAACGGCATCCGTCTGCACGTCGCCGAGGCCCTTCCGGCCGACACCGTCCCCGGAGAACTCCCGCCACTGGTGGTGTTGATCCACGGCCTGGGCGGGATCTGGTGGACCATGCGCAAACCCCTCGTGGCGCTGGCCGAGGCCGGATTCCACGCCGTCGCGGTGGACCTGCGGGGCCACGGGGACTCCGACAAACCACCGCGCGGGTACGACGGATGGACCCTGGCCTCGGACATCACGCACCTCATCCGCGCGCTCGGGCACACCTCCGCGGTGATCGTGGGACAGGGCGAGGGCGGATTCGTGGCCTGGACGGCGGCATACCACCGGCCTCGTGCGGTGCGGGGCCTCGTCGTCGTCGGTTCTCCGCACCCCCTGGCCACCCGCCACGCCGCGATCCGCGATCGCGCCCAACGCCGTGCCCTGGTGCCCCGTCTTCTTGCAGACCAGGCTCCCCGGCTCCCCGAACGCCGCCTCACCACCGACGGCGCGGCGTCGGTGGAGGCGATGCTCCGGGACCGTTCCGCGCCGGCGTGGCAGGACACCGACGACTTCCGCGAGACCGCGGCGCTGCTCCGGCAGGCCATGCTCATCCCCAAGGCCGCCCACCTGTCCCTGGAGTCGCGCCGCTGGATGGTCCGCAGCCAGCTCCGCCCGGACGGACGCGATTTCCGCCGCACGGTCTCGGGTGTCCTCGACCAGCCGGTATTGGGGATCAGCGGCGAGGAGGACCGGTTCATCCGCCCGTCGACGGTCCGGGCGTCAGCGGCGTGGGCCAGGGACTTCCGTACGGAAATGGTCGCGGAGTCCGGGCACTACCCGGCGATGGAGCAGCCTCGGGCCACGTCCCGGCTGATCGTGGACTTCGCGCGCCGCGCGAGCGGGCTCTGACGGGCCGGTCCTCCCTTCTCCGGCCGGATCCCGCCAACGCGGACCCGTGCCGCCCCCTCCCTCGGCCTACGCGCCCCCTCTGCTCGGTGATCGCCGGGGTACGCGGCGACAATGGACCATTCCCGCCGCGCAAGTCGGGAGAGCCGCGCAAGTCGGGCGTGGCGGGGCGGTCCG
>NZ_JAALDV010000379.1:0-3554 GCF_014145045.1 Dietzia sp. DQ12-76 | reverse complement strand
GCCCGTACGTGAGAACATGGACCCCGTGAACGACGACTCGCGCATCCGCCGCAATCCACTCGGTTCGCCCGTCGTGGCGATGATCGGGGGTGGCCAGCTCGCCCGCATGACACACCAGTCGGCGGTGGCTCTCGGCCAGACCCTCCGCGTGCTCGCCGCCGACCCGCAGGATCCGGCGGCACAGGTGACGCCCGACGTCGTCATCGGCGCCCACGACGACCCCGACGCGGTCCGCGGTGTCGCGGCCGGCGCCGATGTGATGACCTTCGACCACGAGCACGTCCCCCCGGAGATCCTGGTGGAACTCGAGTCCGCCGGGGTCGCGGTCCGGCCCCGGGCCTCGGCACTCATCCACGCCCAGGACAAGCTGGTCATGCGTCGGGCGCTCGCGGAGATCGGCGCACCCGTCCCGCCGTTCACGGCCGTGGACTCGGTCGAGGACGTGCGGCGCTTCCACGACGAACAACAGGGGCGGATCGTCCTCAAGTCCGCGCGCGGCGGTTACGACGGTCGTGGTGTGTGGATGCCGGAGTCGGTCGAGCAGGCCGAGCGGATCGCGCAGGAGCAGCTGGACGCCGGAGTGCCGATGATGGCCGAGGCGCGGGTGCCGTGGACACGGGAACTCTCCGCGCTCGTCGCGCGGTCGCCGTTCGGCCAGGGTGCGGTGTGGCCCGTGGTGGAGACGGTGCAACGGGACGGCATCTGCGCCGTCGTGGTGGCACCCGCCCCCGGGTTGCCCGACGATCTCCGGTCCGCGGTGCAGGCCACTGCTCTACGCCTGGCGGAGCACCTCGACGTGACCGGGGTGATGGCGGTCGAGCTCTTCGAGGTCATCGGCTCCGACGGTCGCCCGGGAGTGCTGGTGAACGAGTTGGCCATGCGTCCGCACAACTCCGGGCACTGGACCATGGACGGAGCCACCACCAGTCAGTTCGAGCAGCACCTGCGGGCCGTTCTCGACTATCCGCTCGGGTCCACCGTCCCGACCGCCCCCGTGACCGTGATGGCCAATGTCCTCGGTGCCGCGGAGACGCCCGAGATGAGCATGGACGAACGGGTCCACCACCTCGGGGCCAGGTTCCCCCACGCCAAGGTCCACCTCTACGGCAAGTCCGAGCGGCCCGGACGCAAGATCGGACATGTCAACGTGCTCGCCGACCCCGGTATCGACCCGGATGACCCCGAGCAGGTGGACACGGTGCGTGCGGTGGCCGAGCACGCCGCCCACTGGCTCTCCCACGGGGAATGGGCTGACGGCTGGGACCCCCACACGGGGCCGCCGGTCGGGGACTTCGACCGCTGACCCCATTTCCTTTCGACGGAGAGGCATCGCAATGACCACACCATCCGGCGGGCCGCAGGTCGGCCTGATCATGGGAAGCGACTCGGACTGGCCCACGATGGAGGCCGCAGCGGAGGCCCTGGCCGAGTTCGGCATCCCCTTCGAGGTGGGGGTGGTCTCGGCGCACCGGACCCCGCAGAAGATGCTGGACTACGCCCGCTCGGCGGCCGGGCGGGGGATCCGGGTGGTGATCGCGGGTGCCGGTGGCGCGGCGCATCTGCCCGGGATGGTCGCCTCCGCGACCGCGCTGCCGGTCATCGGTGTCCCGGTGCCCCTGAAGCACCTCGACGGGATGGACTCGCTGCTGTCCATCGTGCAGATGCCGGCCGGGGTGCCCGTGGCCACCGTGTCGATAGGCGGCGCGCGCAACGCCGGGCTCCTGGCGGTCCGGATCCTCGCCGCCTCGGACGCGGAGCTCCGGTCGCGGATGGAGCGGTTCCAGGCGGATCTGGAGGCGATGGTCGAGCGCAAGGACGCCGCGCTCCGCCAGAGACTGCTCGGCTGAGCCCCGGGGGATCCCGTCCGCCCGAGTCCCGGCGAGTCTGGTCGGCGGGGCCCCGCCGCCAGGGCAAGGGGGACGGTGCCCGACTGGTAACTTGGGTGGTCGGGCGCGGCACGTCAGGCCCCGCGGCGAGAACGGCGGAGAAGTGGCGCCGTCGGGATCGCCGGGAGGTGCCCCGGACGGTGTCCGCCGCGCGATCAACACTGACGATTCCCTCTTGGAGGACCGCACATGTCCGGTAACCCCGACTTCGACCTGTACCAGCCCGCGGAGGAGCACGAGGAGCTCCGCGCGGCGATCCGCGCGCTCTCGGAGAAGGAGATCGAGCCGCACGCCGCGGACGTCGACGAGAACGAGCGGTTCCCGCAGGAGGCGCTCGACGCCCTCAACGCCTCGGGGTTCAACGCGGTCCACGTGCCGGAGGAGTACGGCGGACAGGGCGCGGACTCCGTCGCCGCCTGCATCGTCATCGAAGAGGTCGCGCGCGTCTGCGGTTCCTCGTCGCTGATCCCCGCCGTCAACAAGCTCGGCACCATGGGCCTGATCCTCGCCGGCGACGAGGACCTCAAGCAGAAGGTTCTGCCCGGTATCGCCGAAGGCGCCATGGCCTCCTACGCGCTGTCCGAGCGCGAGGCGGGGTCCGACGCCGCGGCCATGCGCACCCGCGCCCGCCAGGACGGAGACGACTGGATCCTCAACGGGGGCAAGGCGTGGATCACCAACGGCGGCAAGTCCACCTGGTACACCGTCATGGCCGTCACGGACCCGGAGAAGGGGCCCGGCGGGATCTCCGCGTTCATGGTGCACGCGGAGGACGAGGGATTCGGCGTGTCCAAGACCGAGAAGAAGCTCGGGATCAAGGGCTCACCCACCGCGGAGCTGTACTTCGAGAACGTCCGGATCCCCGGTGACCGGATCATCGGCGAGCCGGGCACGGGATTCAAGACCGCGTTGCAGACGCTGGATCACACCCGCCCCACCATCGGTGCCCAGGCCGTGGGTCTGGCGCAGGGCGCGCTCGACGCGGCGATCGCCTACACCAAGGAGCGCAAGCAGTTCGGCAAGGCGATCTCGGACTTCCAGAACACGCAGTTCATGCTGGCCGACATGGCGATGAAGGTCCAGGCCTCGCGTCTGATGGTGTACACCGCCGCCGCCAACGCCGAGCGCGGCAGCGCACCGGGCGGACAGAAGCTGGGCTTCATGGCCGCGGCGTCCAAGACGTTCGCCTCGGACGTCGCGATGGAGGTCACCACCAACGCGGTGCAGCTCTTCGGTGGCGCCGGGTACACCCGTGACTTCCCGGTCGAGCGCATGATGCGCGATGCCAAGATCACCCAGATCTACGAGGGCACCAACCAGATCAACCGCATGGTCATGGCGCGTCAGCTGCTGGCCTGAGCTGAGCTGAGCTGGGCTGGCCTGAGCCGGGCGGGCCTGAGCACCGAACCCCGCCGATCCGCCGCTCGCGAGGTCGGATCCGCCACCCCCTCGCGGGGAGCGGATCCGGCGCGTGGGTGGCGGATCTTCTCGTCCGGGGGGCGACCGGTCAGAGGGTGAGAGTGGTCCGCTCCGTCGTGGCCACGTCGGCGACGTCGGGCGCATCCGCGTCCGAACCGGTGACGAGGACGGCGGAACCGCCGGAGGCGAAGACCCGGGCGAGCACGGTGAGAGCGTCGGCTCGCTCGCGGCCGGCGATGAGCGCCCGGC
>NZ_JAALDV010000378.1:3236-11680 GCF_014145045.1 Dietzia sp. DQ12-76 | reverse complement strand
CGAGGGGGCCGCCAGCCCGCAGGACACCGCCGCCACCACCGCCGGTGCGGGGGGCGGGGATGAGCAGCAGGGCGGCCAGGCCTTCGCGACCGCCGACCTCGTGGACCCCGAGGGCGGATCGCTCGGCACGGTGGAGTTCGTCGAGGTCGACGGCGGGACCCTGGTCACCGTCGAGGCCGCCGGATTGGAGCCCGGCTTCCACGGCCTGCACATCCACACGACCGGACTGTGCGAGCCGGACAGTGTTAATCCCAACGACCCCGAGGAGCGGGGGGCGTTCCTCTCGGCCGGTGGACACCTGGTCGGTCCGGACGACGAGGCCAGCCATCCCGACCACGCCGGCGATCTTCCCCCGCTGTACGTGGCGGGCGACGGGACCGCGCGCATCACCACCCTGACCGACCGGCTGGACCGTGAGCTCCTGCTGGACGACGACGGCACGGCCGTGATGATCCACGAGGACCCGGACAACCTCGCGCACATCCCGGAGCGTTACGCGCCGGAGGGGCCCGACGAGGACACGCTCATGGCCGGTGACGGAGGCAGCCGGATCGCCTGCGGCGTCGTCATCGGCTGACGCTCCGTCAACACGTGACCGGACAACTGTCCGGTCACGTGTCCGAATTGACCCCGATCAGGCGTCACGCTCTGGTAGCGTCCGCCGCGAGCAGGCGCGCGCCACCGCACGCCGCCTCACGTCGGGAGGGAACACATGGCCATCCGGGTCGCGCAGATCGCCACCGGGAACGCCGGGGCGATCGCCCTGCGCCAGCTGGTCGAGGACCCGCGCTTCGACCTGGTGGGCGTCTGGGTGCACTCCGCCGAGAAGGCGGGCCGGGACGCGGGTGAGCTCGCCGGTCTCGAGGTGGTCACGGGTGTCACCGCCACCACGGACCATGCCGACATCGTGGCCGCGGCGCCCGACTGCGTGGTCTACTGCGCGATGAGCGACACCCGGCCGGTGGAGGCCGCGCGCGACATCCGCGAGTACCTCGCCGCCGGGATCAACGTGGCGGGCACCGCGCCCACTCCGCTCATCAACCCCGCCGCGGGCGTCCCCGACAGCGCGCGCGCCAAGCTCGAGGCCGCGGCCCTGGAAGGCGGTGCCACCCTCTTCGTCACCGGCGTGGACCCGGGGTTCACCAACGACCTCCTCCCGCTCGCGATCACCGGCACCTGCCGCGAGGTGCGCCAGGTCCGTTGCACCGAGTTCTCCGACTACGCGACCTACGACTCCACCGAGTCGATGGTCGATGTGATGGGATTCGGCACCCCGCTCGACCAGACCCCGCTGCTGTTCCTGCCCGGGGTGTTGACGGCGGGGTGGGGTGCGTCGATCCACCTGCTCGCCGCCGGGTTGGGCGTGGAGGTGGATGAGATCACCGAACACGTCGAGCGCGAACCCGCCCCGGAGACCTACGAGGTCGCGGCCTGCACCATCGCCGAGGGCACCCAGGCGGGGTTCCGCTTCCAGATCACCGGCATGGTGGCGGGCGAGCCCGTCATCGTGGTCGAACACGTCACCCGGACCCGGGACGACCTGCGGCCGGACTGGCCGTACGCGGTCCAGGAGGGGCACTCGTACCGCGTCGAGGTGATCGGCGAGCCCTCGTACGTCCTCGACCTGGCCGCGCAGAGCGCGGACGGCGACCACAACTACTCGGCGATCCTCGCCGGGGTCGGCAGGGTGGTCAACGCCGTACCCGCCGTCGTGGCCGCGGCGCCGGGATTGGCCACGACGCTGGATCTGCCGCTCACCGGCGCGCCGGGCATCGTCGGTACCCGCTGAGCCGACGACCGGCCTCAGCACCACAGTTGTTCACGAGGAGAGGGAGTCAGCATGGGTCGGGTCGAGGGCAAGGTCGCCATCATCACGGGGGCCGCGCGGGGGATGGGTGAGGCCGACGCGCGCCGCCTCGTCGAGGAGGGTGCGAGGGTCGTGCTCACCGACGTGCTGGACGAGCAGGGCGAGGCCGTGGCGGCCGAGCTCGGGGCGAGTGCGCGCTACCGTCACCTCGACGTATCCGACCCGGACCAGTGGAAGGCCGTCGTCGAGGAGACCGTCGCCGACTGGGGCGGGGTCGATGTGCTGGTCAACAACGCCGGGATCGTCAACGGCGCCGAACTGCACAAGTTCAGGCACGACAAGTGGCAGCAGATCCTCGACGTCAATCTCTCGGGCACCTTCTACGGGTGCCAGGCGGTCACGGAGGCGATGATCGCCGCCGGGCGTGGTTCGATCATCAACGTCTCGTCGATCGAGGGGATGCGGGGCACCCCGTGGGCGCACGGGTACGTGGCGGCGAAGTGGGCCGTCCGGGGGCTGACCAAGTCGGTCGCGCTCGAACTCGCACCGCACGGCATCCGCTGTAACTCGCTACACCCCGGTCTCGTCCGCACGCCCATCGCGGAGGGCATCCCGGACGACATGATCCCCATCCCCCTGGGCCGACTGGGCACTGTCGACGACCTGGCCAACTTCGTGCTGTTCCTCGCCTCGGACGAGTCCTCCTACGCCACCGCCACCGAGTTCGTGGTGGACGGCGGAACGATCAACGGGATTCCGCACAAGCAGTTGTAGAGCCGCGCCGGCGGGGTGGCGAGATCGTCCCCCTCGGGACAGACCCTGAGACGTACGAGGCCGTTCTCAGGGTTCGTACTATCGGCGTCATGACCCAGGGATCCGTCTCGTCGACACCTCCTTCCGTCGACGGTGTATCCACCACCGTCTCCACGACTGCTGACCCCGGCCCGCGGTGGTGGGTCACGGCGGGGTGGATCGCCCACTGGCTCCTTCGACTCTGGCTGGCCCTCGTGCTGCTGGTCTACGGGTGGCCCAAGGTGTTCCTCATGCAGATGGGGGTCGCCGATTACGGGGACGCCCTGACCGCGTTCGGCGAGATGAGCCCGATGGGGTTCCTCTGGCGGTTCATGGCGTTCTCCCCGGTGGTCCAGGTTCTGGCCGGTCTGGCCGAGGTCACCGCCGCGGCGCTTCTGCTCTTCCGTCGCACGGCCTGGCTGGGTGGCCTCCTCGCCGCCGCGGCCATGGCCGTCGTCTTTCTGCTCAACATGACCTTCGACGTCCCGGTCAAGCAACTCTCCCTGGCGATGGCCGTGGCCGGGATGGTGGTCGCGGCTCCGTGGTTCGCCCACGTCGGGCGCATCCTCGCGGGCCGGCCCGTGCCCGCCGCGACGCTCCCCACCCCGATCCCCTGGCCCCGGGGTCAGCGCGTCACAAGGTGGACGGGGCCGATCCTCGCGGTGGTGGCCCTCTGTGTTCCGGGCGCGGTTCTCGGCGTCATGGCCGCGGGTGGCGGGACGCCGACCGCGTTCTCCCAGGTCGCCGGGGTCTATCGCGTGGTCGAGGACACGGCGCCGCCCGCCGAGCAGTTGGTCGACGATGTGCGCTGGCAACAGGTGGCCTTCGGGCAGCACGGTGCGGACCGGGCGCGCTTCGGATTGCGCCTGGCCAACGGGGACTTCCACGACGGGCGCTACTCCGTGGACGGCGAGGTGATCACGATCGAGCTGTATCCGGTCCGCGAGGGGACATACGGTCTCGTGAGGGACCCCGAGCGCACTCTGACCCTCAGGTGGTCACCGGCGCCCGATGGGATCGCGCTGAGCGGGGACGGGGTGGACGTCACTCTCGCCGAGGACCCCGAGTTCCGCTACCTGTTCGACCGGGGATTCCACTGGAGCCCGACCACGCCGGTCAACCGCTGACGATGACCCGTGCGGCCGTCAGGACCGTGGCGCGCGCCCCATCAGGTAGAACTCCGGGTTCGGCCGCATGTCGGTGGCGTTGGCCACCCGGTTGCTCAGCCCGAAAAGGCCGGTGATCGTCGCGATGTCCCAGGCGTCCTCGTCGTCCAGTCCGTGTTCGTGGAGCGCGGCGTAGTCGGCGTCGACGAGCTCGTCGGATCGCAGGTTGACCTTGGTGGCGAAGTCGCAGATCGCGCGCTCGCGCGGGGTCAGGTCGGACTTGTGATGGCTCACGGCCAGTTGATCGGACAGGTACGGGTCCTTCTTGACGATACGCAGGATCGCCCCGTGCGCCACCACGCAGAACTGGCAGTTGTTCTGCGCGGAGATGGTCACGATGATCATCTCCTTGTCCGCCTTGGACATGTTCGAACCCTCGCGGTCCATCACGGCGTCGTGGTAGGCGAAGAACGCCCGCCACTCCGCAGGGCGTCGCCCGAACATCAGGAACACCTCGGGGATGAATCCGGCCTTCTCCTGTTCCGCGAGGATGCGTTCCCTCAGGTCCTCGGGTAGATCGGCGAGTTCGGCGAGGGGGTAACGGTCGGACATGTGCGGCTCCCGGGAGTGTGGCGTGCTCTGACGGTATTCCGAGTGGGGCCGTGCCGACTCAGGATCGTGCCGCGGCCCCCCATGTGTGTACCCGCTCGACCTCCACCCAGGCATCGACGCGGGCACGATCACGGACCGGGTACGGCTGGTCCGTGTAGTGCCGGGACAGGGCGTCGATCCCCGACAGGTCCGGGTCCTCGGTGATCTCGGTGACCCGGCCCTGGATGCTCACATGCGAGTACCAGTCGTCCACCTGCAGCACGGACAGTGCCACGCGCGGGTCGCGTCGCAGGTGCTGGAGGCGGACCCGTCCGGCGTCGAGGTTGAGATGGATACGGTCCCCGACCAGCCGGTACCACGTGGGCACTGTGACCGGTGACCCGTCTCTGCGCAGCGTCGCCATGACGCACGGATTCGGCAGGGCGAGCAGGCGGCGCAGGTCGTCGGTGAGCGGGGAGTCGGATGGGCGTGAGTCGGACACGGCGCGGACCCTTTCGTCGATCGCGGTTTCTCCGGTCCAGTGTGCCCGCGTCGCGACCGCCGGCACTCCGTGGCGATCCGGTTAGGGTGGGGACGTGACCACCAAGGCGACCGTTCTGGCCGCCGAGGAGGATCTCGGCTCGATGCCTCTCTTCGGTGTGGCCCACTTCTCCGCTCTGGCCGTCACGGTGGTGATGACAGCCGTTCTGCTGGGCGTGGTGCGTCGGTACCGTGGCTCCCGAGCCGTGGACCGGGCGATCACCATCGCAGGGTGGCTCATGTTGCTCGTCGGAGCGGGCTGGATCCTCTGGGACCTGATGCCCGGCCGGTTCGACCCCGCCCAGGCCATCCCGGCCGATCTCTCGGACTGGGCCCGGATCATCATCCCGGTGGCGTTGATCACCCGCGCCGGGTGGGCGGTGGCGGTGGCGTACCTCTGGGGTCTGTCCCTGAACCTGATGGCGCTGGTGACCCCGGACCTGAACTACAGCTTCTCCCCACCGGTGGAGTACGGGATGTTCTGGTTCTCCCATGTCGCCGCCTTCATCGCCCCGGTGATCCTGGTGTGGGGGTTGGGGTTGCGGCCGACCTGGCGAGGATTCGGCTTCACCTTCGTGTTCACGGTCTTCTGGGCTGCCGTGGCCTCTGTGGTCAACCTGATCGCCGGGGCGAACTACGGGTATCTCCGCCATGCTCCGCCGGAGGGGTCGCCGCTGGATCTGATGGGCCCCTGGCCGGTCTACATCGGTGTCGCGGCAGCCGTGGTCGCGGTGGTGTGGGCGTTGTTCACCTGGCCGTGGACCGCCGAGCGGCTGACCCGGGGTACGGAACCGGTGGGGGCCGGGTTCATCCGCCGCCCCGCGGGCAGGAACCGGCCCGACGCGTAGTCCGAGCCGTAACCCGGCGCGAACTCGCCGTCGTGCCAGACCACCCGGCCGCCGATGATCGTCGCGGTGACCGCTCGGTCGTTGCGGTTGACCATGCGGCGGATCCCGCCGAGTTCCGGCATCTCCGTCTCGTGGTAGCCCAGCGACTCGCCGTCGAGCCCGGCCGGGTCGATCACCACCACATCGGCGCGGCGACCGGGGGTGATCCGCCCGGCGTCCAGCCGGTAGAAGTCGGCGAGTTCCCCGGTGAGCTTGAACACCGCCTTCTCGACGGACAGGAACGGGGCGCCGCGACGATCCGCGTCGTGTACACGCTCGAGCAGGCGCACGCCGAAGTTGTAGAAGGCCATGTTGCGCAGGTGCGCGCCGGCGTCGGAGAACCCGATGGTGACGCCGGGGGTGTTGACGAGCCGGTTGGCCACCTTGTCGCGGGCGTTGGCGATCGTGGTGGTCCACCGCAGGTCTGCGCCGTGTTCCACCACCAGGTCGAGGAAACAGTCCGCGGGGTGTAGTGACCGGTCGCGGGCGACGTCGCCGACGGTCCTTCCGACCAGAGACTCGTCGGGGCAGGCGACGATCAGGGCGTCGTCGAAGTCGCGGTGCCACACCCGCGGGCTGAACCGCTTCTCGAAGTCCCGCCGGAACCAACGCCGGTAGCCCTCCTTCGCGAGCAGGTCCGTGCGGGCCATCTCGTCCTTGAGGTGCAGCGCCTCGCGCCCGGAGCCGAACTCCTCGAAGACCACCAGATCGATCCCGTCGGCCCACACCTTGAATGTGGTCGGCAGGTGCTGCCACACGAACCTGCCGCGTCCCAGCGAGTTGGCCACCCAGGCCAGGGGCCGGAAGATGTGGTTGACCCAGGGCTCGGCGAGGGTGTCCGCCGCGGCGAGCAGTGACACCCTGAGCGGCTTGCGCAGCAGGCCCGTGCTGGTGGCCACGTAGAAGGCCACGTCGACCTTCGTGTTGAGGTTCGGAACGCCCTGCAGGACGCGATCGCGTCGCCGGAGGATCCGGCTGATCTGTCTGAATTCCTTCCACGAGGCGTGCGTGGAGGGCAGGGTGCGCGAGCGGTAGCGGTCGCCGTCCATCTTGTCCCAGGGGTTGGTCATGGTGGAGACCCCCAGGAACCCCTCGTCGAGGGCCTCCTCCACCCGCCGCGCGATCTCGCGGCGCTCCCGCCGGCTCGGGGAGTGTTCCGGGTCGGTCGAGCGGCCCAGTCCCATCACGGAGGCGCGGACATCGGAATGGCCGAGGAAGCTCGCCACGTTGGGCCCCAGCGGCAGGGACTCGACCGCCCTCCGCCACGCCGCCGCATCGGACCACGACGTGGTGCGCTCGAGTGCGTCGAGGACGGCGTCCCGGGGGAGGGCCTCCACGCGGCTGAACAGGTCGGCCACATCGACGGTGTCCGAGTACACGCCGGACAGTGAGCAGTTGCCGACGAGCACGGTGGTCACCCCGTGGCGGACCGACTCGCCCAGGCCGGGGGACACCAGTAGTTCCACGTCGTAGTGGGTGTGGGTGTCGACGAATCCGGGCATGACCCATCGGCCGTCGGCCTCGATGACGCGGGTGCCCGCCGATACCGGGAGCGGGGAGGGACTCACCGCCGCGACGACGCCGGACCGGATCCCGACGTCGGCGCGGAGGCCCGGGGCGCCGGTGCCGTCGTAGACGGTCCCGCCGCGGATCACGATGTCGAAGTCGGCGCCGCCCGGGCTGGCGTGATCGGTGGTGTCCACGAGGCACTCCCAGTGTGTGATGCTCAACACAGTCTCCACCAGGCTACCCGGACGCTGGTCCAAGTCCAGGGTTCGTGGGGAACTTCCTGCGTCGCCCGGACTCCGTCCGGCGAGTAGCGTTGTCGCGCATGACCACCCGCACGGAGCGCCTCGACGGCCTACCGTTCACCCGCAAGCACCGCAGGCTGTTGGTCGGATCCGGCGTCGGTTGGGCACTCGACGCCATGGACGTGGGCCTGATCTCCTTCGTCATGGCCGCCCTGGCCGTGCACTGGGCGCTGACCCCCACCGAGCTGTCCTGGATCGGGTCCATCGGGTTCGTCGGCATGGCGATCGGCGCCGCGCTCGGCGGACTGCTCGCAGACAGGATCGGGCGTCGCCAGGTCTTCGCCGCGACCCTGCTGGTCTACGGTCTGGCCACGGGTGCGGCGGCGCTGTCGACCGGTATCGCCATGCTCATCGCGTTGCGCTTCATCGTGGGCCTGGGCCTGGGCGCCGAGTTGCCCGTCGCCTCGACGCTGGTCAGCGAGTTCGCGCCGCGTCGTATCCGCGGCCGGGTGGTGGTGATCCTCGAAGGGTTCTGGGCCGTCGGCTGGCTCATGGCGGCGCTTATCGGATACTTCGTGGTGCCGATCGGCGACGACGGCTGGCGCTGGGCGCTGGCCATCGGGCTGGTCCCGGCGGCGTACGCGCTCGTCGTGCGCTTCGGACTGCCCGAGTCGGTGCGGTTCCTGGAATCGAGGGGTCGGGGCGCCGAGGCCGAGAGGATCGTCCGCGAGTACGAGGCCTCGGCCGGGGTCGAACCGCCCGCCGCGGCGAACGCCCCAGCAGGGGAGCCCGGCCGCGACGCATCCGCCAGCGGGGAGTCCGCGCGCGAGTCGATCTGGTCCCCGCGCCTGAGACGACGGACCGGCGCACTGTGGGTCGTGTGGTTCGGGATCAACTTCTCCTATTACGGCGCGTTCATCTGGCTGCCCAGCCTGCTGGTCTCCCAGGGTTTCGATCTGGTGAGGTCGTT
>NZ_JAALDV010000378.1:0-3082 GCF_014145045.1 Dietzia sp. DQ12-76 | reverse complement strand
CGGGTCGGCGGTGGCGGCGGGGCTGTTCGGTCTCGCGGGGACGCCGGCCACCATCGTCGCCGCGGGGATGGCGTTGTCGTTCTTCAACCTCGGCGCGTGGGGCGCGCTGTACGCGATCGGCCCCGAGCTCTACCCCACCTCGACCCGTGGCGCCGGCACCGGCGCGGCGGCGGCGTTCGGTCGGATCGCCTCCATCGTCGCGCCGCTGCTCGTCCCGGTGATGCTGGGTGCCGGAGGCACGGTCGTGGTCTTCGGGGTGTTCGCGGCGGCCTTCGTCGTCGCCGCCCTGGCGGCGTTCACGCTCCCGGAGCGCAAGGGCGTCGCGCTCGAGCAGACCTGACCTGCGCGGTCAGTACGTCTAGTGCGTCTCGCGCCCGTCCCCCAACTCGCGGATCCGCTCGGTGGCCGCGCGCAGACGCTCCTTGCGGGCCTCGTCGTCGGACTCCTTGAGCTCCTCGTAGAGTTCCTCGTCCGAGTCGGAGAACTGCAGGATCGCGCGCGGAACCCCGAGGGTCAGGACCAGCGAGGGCCACACGATCCAGGCGTAATCCCAGCCCACGACGAACTGCAGCACGAGGAACGCCACGAGCGTCGCCCCGAGGACCAGGCCGTCGAGGGTCTCCACCGTCTTGCCGCGCTTGCGGAGATCCTGGAGCTCGCGATCCGGGTCCGAGACCGCCGGTGACGACGAGGTGCGCGCCAGCTCACCACCCCCCGCCGCCGCCGTCTGCACGATCATGCCGTCCACGCTGCTCAGGGGCATCCCTCCGGGCAGATCCCGGAATGATGACCGCAACTGACCCAGGGTGCGCGCGGCCGCGATGTCACCGGACCGGGAATGGAATTCCGGGTCGTCGAGACGACCGGCGGCATAATGGTCGCCCAGCGCGGTGAGCGCGTGCAGGCGCTCGGAGTCGGAGAGCAACAGATCATCAGGATCGGTCATGTGACCAGGCTAGGAGGGGGCCCCGGAGATCGCCATAGGTGATCACACCGATCCGCTGTCACATCCGGGAGTGCTGGTGCGTCGAAGGGGTATGAGCACTCACCGGAAAGACCACGGATCGCACACACAGGGACAGTGCACACAGCACCAGCGCACTCAGGTCAGCGCGGGCGCGATGGTGCCCATGCTGGCGCTCGAGGCCTACACCAGGGCCCGGGTCTCCCGCTCCGACAGCCACCTCGTCAGTCTCCGGGTCTCGGCGGTGAACGAGTGTCGGTTCTGCACCGCGATGCATCGCCGCGACGCGCGTAAGGACGGCTGGGACGACGCCCGGATCCTCGCCGCCGAGGACTGGCCCGCCCACGCCGGTGAGCTGTCCGCGGGGGACCTCGTGGTCCTGCGATTCGCTGACGCGATCACCCACCTCCGTGGCGAGGACTCGGTCCCGGACCACCTCTGGGACGAGATGGTCCGACACCGGGGCGAGGCGGGCACTGGACAGCTGCTCATGGAAGTCGTCACCATCAACGCATGGAACCGGATCGCAGTGGCGACCAGGAAGGACCCGGGGTCGCTCAAGGGCGTCCGCCCGGAGGACATCGATCCCGTTCGTCCGAGGTGACCGCGGCCGGTGGGCTCGCCGGACTCGACCGGACCGCGGTGGACCGGGTCCGGGGGCGACTGCTCGGGGTGGGATACCGCATCACGGGGACGTGGGCCGACGCAGAGGACGCCGCCGATGAGGCCCTGGCCCGCCTGGTCGGCCTCGACCCGGGTTCTCACCCCGACAACCCCGAGGCGTGGCTCACCACCGTCACCACCCGGTTGTGTCTGGACCGGCTACGGCGACGACGGCGGGAGGACTACGTGGGGGCGTGGCTGCCCGAGCCCGTCGACACCGCCCTGCTTCCGGCGGAGTTGGCCGAACAGCGGGAGGATCTGCGGATCGCCGTCCTCCTCGCCTACGAGCAGCTGGCACCCGATGAGCGGGCGGCCTTCGTCCTGCGCGAGGCCTATGCCCTGCCCTACGCCGAGATCGCCGAGACGTTGGACGCGGCCGTGCCCACGGTGCGCCAGTGGGTGAGCCGGGCACGCCGCCGGTTGGACACCGACCTGCGGCCGCCGGAACGTGCGCCGGAGCCGGTGATCACGCGCCTGGTCGAGGCCGTCCTGGCCGGTGACCTCGAGCAGACGATCGAGGTGCTCACCGCGGACGTCCGGGTGGTCTCGGACAGCGACGGGAAGGTCAACGCCGCCCGCAGGGACATCGTGGGGGCCCGCAAGTGTGCGTACTTCCTCATCAAGGCCGCGGAGTTGTCCGGCGGCATGATCGCGCCGGTCGAGGTCAACGGGGAGTTCGCGTTGGCGGTGGTGTCCCGCGGGGTCGTCCGGGTGGCCCAGCTGGGCGTGGTCGACGACCGCGTCACGCGGGTCTATTTCCACTCCAACCCGGCCAAACTCACACGATTGGCCCTGCCGGAGGGGTTCGAACCGACTCCGCGAGCCGGCTCGGTTCCCTGAGCTGACTCAATGGAGGCGGCGCTCGGCTGTGCGCGGCGGCGTGCGGCGGTGGCTACTCCGGCACCCACATGGCCATCTCGTTCCCGCCCGGCTCGCGGAAGTGGAACCGTCGGCCACCGGGGAAGGAGAACGGGTCGAGGGTCACCACGCCGCCAGCGGCCTCGACCCGGCCGCGGGCCTCGGCCAGGTCGGACACCCGGATCACCATCAGGGGTGCCTGCGACTGCTCGTCGTCGTCACCCTGGATCCCCACCTCGATCCCGCCGCCGGTGAGGTCGGTGTACGACGTCCCGTACACGGTGGGCGTCCAGCCACACACCCTGGCCAGGAAGTCGGCTGTCGCGGGCATCGACGAACTGGGGAACTCGACCATCGTGATCTGGTCCGGGGTGCTGTCCTGCATGCTGCCGACGGTACGGGCACCATGGGCGCGGTGGCGCGGTTTCGATCCCGTGACCCGGTTCGTGCTCCCCCGGTCCTCCTCCCCGTGACGGACTGCGCGGGCGGCGGGATCACCCACGAACCCGGGCCCCATCCCAGCGTGAGAGCAGGTCCATCGCGACTGCGCGCGGATCCGGCGCGCGCATCACCGCCGACACCACGCTCACACCGTCC
>NZ_JAALDV010000038.1:0-5817 GCF_014145045.1 Dietzia sp. DQ12-76 | reverse complement strand
CCGACCCGGCGGTGCCGGGAACGGGGGCGAAGGTGGGACGCGCGGGCGAACCCGGTGTTCGGGATCCCCGCACGGCGACCGCCGGAGGAGTGCTCGGGGACACCGGCGCGGACGTGAGCTGGCTGACCGGGGCTGCGGCGGTCATGATCCTCGGCGGCACCCTGGCCCTGGGGCTGGCCCGACGCAACCGCCGCAGCATCCCCGAGACCACGAGGGAGTGATCATGGTCAGCGTCCCCCTGCCCGTCGTCATCGGCGAGGTCACCACCCCGGGTCCCGCCGCGGTCGACCTTCTGGGGCGAGGGGCCGTCCTGCTGTTCGACCTGCTCACCTCATGACAGGGAACGCTACGATGACCGAGAGTGAGTGGGCCGACTACGTCGCGTGGTCGGGTCTGGACGAGGACCGACTAGCAGAGATCCTTCGTGACCGTGGGCCGGACCGTGACCGTGAGCGTGATCCGGACGTCGGGCCGGAGACCGCCACGTGGCTGCGACGCCTGTCGAGCCGGTGCCGGACGTCAACGTCGTCGCGAACCCGCCATCGCGGGGCCGGAGAACAGCGCGATTCCTAGGACGAAACCGAAGTCGTACCAGTTGCCGTTGTTGTTCACCTCGTAGATGGTCACGGTGTCGGTGAACAGGGAGATGATGAAGGTCACGGGCAGGATGAGCCCGTGCCACAGGCCCCACCAGAATCCGAGGCCTTCCGGGGAGACATCGACGTTGGGCCCCGCTGCGCACGCACCGAGGGACAGGACGACGGCGAGGAGGACGGCGGCGGCGAGCCCGTGTCGTCCCCGGGAACTCACCTCCGCCGTCCCCGCCAGAAGTACAACGCGGGCCCGACGAAGTTGACCGCGATGACGGCGGCCCACCTGCCCTTGGAACCGCGCACCTGCTCGGCGGGCCGGAAGGCCAGGTCGGTCCACGCCGTGACCGCGAGCGACACCTGGATGGACATCAGTGTCAGGATCGCGGCCTTCTGGCCGTCAGACAGATCGCTCCACGACTTCTTCCGCATGGTTCCTCCCGGGATCGGACTGGGAATGGGACTTTCCTTACACTAGTGGCTCGTGCGGCCTCGCGAGGGTCGAAGGGTCGGAGCGACGATTCGCTCCGAGACGGCGCCCGTGACCGCGGCGAAGACCGCCTTGTGCGCCATGTCCACCACCTGCTCTCGGACAGGCCAGGAGGTCGGAGGCGCCCCCACCCCCGTCGCGTTCTCCACGGTCTGGTCGAAGCCCAGCCGGATCACCGTATGCCAGCCCGTCGCATGAACCCCACGGATTCCCGTGACCGCCCAGACCCCGCGGAGAGCGCCGAGTGCGGCCCCGGTGCCGAAGTGCATGAGGTGGTTCCACGTGTCGGGGCGGTCACTCTCTCCGGGCCGCCGGCCCAGCAGCGTGAGAAGTGCGCGCGCGGGGACGTACGAGTTCGGGCGGCCGGTGAGCAGCTGCTCACCCTTCTCCCCGAGGGTCATCACGCCCGCCCCGACTACTCCGGCGAGGGCCCCGGCTCCGGCTGCTCGCGCGAGGTGTAGTGCACGGCTGTCGCTCATCGTGTCGTCTCCTCGGATTGTGGGGAACCGCCGGACCGTCCGGCGAGATGATCTGTGGAACGGGCGAGAGCGGGATTTCCGGGGAGGAACCGGTCCCGCAGTCGTGAGCCCGGGTACCAGCCGGTGAAGAGCAGGACGATGAGCGCGAGGTCGATGACCTCACCGCCGTAGAACATGAGCTGGGCCCCGACCCTGGCGTCCGCCGGGTCGATGCCGGCCGGGGGGTGCCCGTACAACCACCTGCCGAGAATCGAATGCGCGCCGATGAACAGGACCAGGACCACCGCGCGTGTCCGGAAGCTCGCGCGGTGCGGGTTCGGGTCCGGCCCGATCATCGCCACGGTGAACAGCAGGCCGGCGAGGAACACGTGCAGGTGGACGAGGACGTGGACCGCGTGTGACTCGTGCATGAGCGCGAAGAGGTCGGTGGTGTAGAGCACCCACAGGCCCCCCGCGTTGAGCACGGCCGCGACGACGGGATGGGTGAGCACCCGCGCCGGCGGGGACCGCAGCACGCGCGAGACGACCCGGGCGTGCCGGGTGGGCAGAGTCCTCAGCGCGAGGGTCACCGGGGCCGCGAGCACCAGAAGGAGCGGTGCCAGCATGCCCATGAGAAGGTGGACTCCCATGTGGGCGGTGAACCCCGAGTGTGCCGCGGAGGCGAGGGGGCCGACCCACGCCGCCCCCAGGCAGAGCAGCCCCGCGATCCACAACGCGGTCCGATATCGGGGCCACCGGCCTCGGCGACGGTGCCGACCGGCAGCCATCAGGTAGGCGGCCGCCGCCATCGCGATCAGGGGAACGCCGAGTACCTCGGGCATCGGCCAGGAGGAGGGTTCGGGATGCGCGTGATCGTGGGTCACCGGACTCAGTCCCGGGAAGGGCGGGACGTCGGCGTCCGCTCCGGGGGAACCGCGGTCCGCCACAGGATCAACAGTCCTGCCAGGAGGAGAGCAACAGCCGAGGAGATCCACACCAGGTCGTAGACGAACAGGTCGACGCCGTAGCGGATCTGGTGGACCCGGAGGATCTTGTGGAAGACGATCCCGTCGAACAGCTGGAACGCGCCGACTCCGGTGAGGACCGCACCGGACCACCGCCCCCACGGGACGACCATCGTGTGCCGGACCTCCCCCAGCATGAACAGGCCCCACACGGTGATGAGCCAGGTGGCGCCGTGGAACAGCCCGTCCGCCAGGAGGGCGACGTTGGGGGTGGAGAGGTCGTAGAAGTGGTGCCACTGCAGGAGCAGGTGAAAGACGAACAGATCGATCACCGACCCGGCGATCCCGCAACCGAAGAGGAACCCGGACAGGACCAGACGCCGGCTCGCCCGGGGGTCCGCGGTGCGGATCTCAGTAGAAGGTGGCGACACCGTGCGTCCTCCTCGCGAGGGGTCGGGTGCCGCTGAGCCTAGGGCCGGCGGCGAGAGGTCACCACCGCTGCACGCGGGGGCCGACAGGCCGGGAACCTACTCCCGCGCGGGCTCGCGCCCCTCGGATTTCTCCCTCTCCCACTCCGCCCGGTCCCGCATCTCCCTGGGGCGGAAGTAGAACAAGCCGGAGAGCAGCGCCACGAGGAAGGCCGCGAGCATCACGAAGAACAGGGGCCAGACGCCGGTGAGGAAGATGATCGGGACCGCCATCGCGGTGACGAGGCCACCGCCGAAGAACGGTTCGAAGACCAGCTGCTTGTAACCGAACGCCTCGAACGCGGGGCTCTCCGCCTGCGGGTCGACCACCCGCATGAGGATGAGGCCCGTGGCGGTGACGCCCATCGACTGGCCGAAGTCGCCGATACCGCGCTCGAACCAGTAGCGACCGATGATCCGCGGCGCCAGCATCAGGAAGACGGCGACGTTGAAGACGATCCCCGCGACCGCCAGGATCACGAAGACACCGATGTTCTCTCCGATCGCCTGGAGGGACAGGGTGGCGATGGCGGCGACGATGAGGAAGTCGAGCGCCCACCCCTGGATCCGCAACATGATCTGGGCGTCGATCACGTGCGCGAACCCGGCCTTGGTGGCCACGAACTGCACGATCACGCCACCGAGGAGGGCGATGGGGAAGAGGGGGACGTAGGCGAAGATCTCCAGCGGCGTGTTGTCGTCGAGCATGATCGACGCGTAGGTCGCCTGCTCGATCCAGCGCAGGCCCTCCAGGATCACGAGGCCGACGAGGATCGCCACGGTGACGATTGCGATGTGGAGCGACAACGGCTCGACCGAGGACGGGCGGGACGTCATCTTGCCGGCGGAGTAGTACTCGTCCTCGCGGAAGAGCCCCTTCTGTTCCTCGATAGACATCTTGGCGCTCCCGGTGACGATCTCCGTCCGTCCGGTGCGCACCGCCCAGTTGATCAACCCGATCCCGATGACGATCCCGCCCACGATGCCCACGGTGGCCAGACCGACGGCGAGGTCGGCGCCCTCGCCGAAGCCCAGCTCGTCGAACACCGGTCGCATCCCGGCAGCGGTACCGTGGCCGCCCTCGAACCCGATCTCGATGAGCGCGCCGGTCATCGGCGCCGCCGCCAACGTCGGGACGAGGATCAGCGCCGCGAGCAGCAGACCCACGACGTACTGCCCGGAGGCGAGTGACACGCCGAGCGAGAGCTGGGGGCCGACGAGCTTCACGGCCCGCTTCGCGGTCGGGAGCTTCTGGCCGAGGAACATGGTGGCGAAGATGACGCTGATCAGAAGCCCCGGCAGCGAGGACCACACCTCCACCATCGGTTCGGTGAACAGTCCGTTCTCCCCCCAGGGGCCGCCGATCCGGCCCAGCACCTCGGGGCCCAGGAGGAGGAGCAGCGCTCCGGCGACGATCGAACTGGGGAGGAACAGTGACTGGACGATCCCCACCTTGACGCGGATGATCTTGCCGATAAGCAGCGCCAGTCCCAGGATGAGCAGGGCGAGTCCCACCGCGTTGGCCGTCATGGGGCTACCTCGGTTCCGGTCGGTGATGCATGGCGCGTACGCCGCCCCGTCTCTCTACATCTGGCGATGCACGGGGCGACTCGTCGGTTGTGAGGAATGTACGCCGTGCCATCCCTCAAATGAACCTGAACCGCTGATCGGTAACCATGCCGTCACGTTCGCCGCCTTCGCCCCCGGAGTCGGTCATCATCGAGAGGTGACGGAGAAACGGTGGGCGGAACTGACGGAATGGCCCTTGATCGGCGCAGCCCTGGCCTTCCTCGCCGCCTACGCGGTCTCGGTGCTGGTGAACCCGGAGGGCACAGGGGGCGTGGTCACCGAGATCGTGATGGTGGGGACCTGGGTGCTCTTCGCGGTGGACTTCGCGGTGCGACTGGCGTTGGCGAGACCGCGGGGTCGGTGGCTGTTCACGCACTGGTACGAACTGGTGGTGATCGCCCTGCCGATGCTCCGGCCGTTGCGCCTCCTCCGTCTGATGATGCTGCTGAGCATCATGCACCGCTCGGCGGGGACGGCTGTGCGCGGCCAGGTGATCGCGTACGCCGCGGGGTCGACGTCGGTCCTGTTGATCGTGTCCTCCCTGGCGATTCTGGATGCGGAGCGCGGTGCTCCCGGAGCGTCGATCGAGACCTACGGTCAGGCGTTGTGGTGGGCGGTGGTCACCGTCACGACGGTCGGGTACGGGGATATCGCGCCGGTGACCCCGACGGGCCGGATGATCGCGACGGGACTGATGCTCGCCGGGATCGCCCTGCTGGGCGTCGTCACGGCCACGCTCGCCTCGTGGATCGTGGACCGGGTCAGCGAGCAGGATGAGGTCAACCAGTCCGCGACTCAGGCTCAGGTCAGCCGGTTATCGGCGGACATCGCGGCACTGCGGGAGGACCTCGCACGGCTCGGCACCGTCACGGAGGGCGGGAGCGGACGGGCCGACCACCCCGCGACGGAGCCGTACCGTTGACGGTATGACTTCCCAGGAGCGGTCCGGCGTGCGGCTCGGCGACGATTTCGCCCGCGGCTTTCCCGATCTCGGCGTGCCGTGGACGGCGGCCGAGGCCCCGACCCCGCGACTACTCGCCCTCAACGACCCGCTGGCCGACGAGCTGGGGATCGATCCCGACTATCTCCGGTCGGAGGAGGGACTACGACTGCTGACCGGCACGCACGTCCCCGCCGGCGCCACCCCGGTCGCGCAGGCGTACGCGGGACACCAGTTCGGGGGCTACTCGCCGCGACTGGGCGACGGGCGGGCCCTGCTGATGGGCGAGCTGGCGGACGGGCGCGACCTGCACCTCAAGGGGTCCGGGCGCACGCCGT
>NZ_JAALDV010000377.1:0-2552 GCF_014145045.1 Dietzia sp. DQ12-76 | reverse complement strand
ACCCGGGCCCCGGGCGAGGGGGAACACGGTGCACGGGACGAAGGCGCGCCCGACGACGACAAGGGCGACGACGGCGGGGTGGTCGCCGCTCTCACCGCCGCCCTGGCATCGCGGGGCGGACCGACCTTCGACGACGCGGTGGAGAACGTCGTCGTCCACAGGGGGCAGCTGGCCCTCCACGTCCGGCGCCGACACCTGCCGGCGGTCGCGCTGACCCTCCGGGACGACCCCGCGCTCCGCTTCGAGATGTCGCTCGGGGTGAGCGGGGTCCACTACCCCGGCGCCGTGGGACACGAACTGCACGTGGTCTACCCCCTGCAGTCGATCACCCACAACCGCCGGCTGCTGTTGGAGGTCTCGGCCCCCGATTCCGACCCCCACATCCCGTCCCTGACCAGGATCTACCCGACCACCGACTGGCACGAGCGCGAGACCTACGACTTCTTCGGCATCCACTTCGACGGGCACCCGTCGCTCACCCGCATCCAGATGCCGGACGACTGGGAGGGCCACCCGCAACGCAAGGACTACCCGCTCGGTGGGATCCCCGTGCAGTACAAGGGCGCGACCATCCCGCCCCCGGACCAGCGGAGGGCATACAGCTGATGGCCGACAGAACCGACTCGGACACCGTCCTCACCGCGACCGGACAGGACTGGGAGGCGATCAGCGACGCCGCACGCAGTGCCGACGACGATCGCATCGTCGTCAACATGGGCCCCCAGCACCCGTCGACGCACGGGGTGCTGCGGCTCATCCTCGAGATCGAGGGAGAGACCGTCACCCGTGCGAGCTGCGGGATCGGGTACCTGCACACCGGGATCGAGAAGAACCTCGAGTACCGCTACTGGACCCAGGGCGTCACCTTCGTCACCCGGATGGACTACCTCTCGCCGTTCTTCAACGAGGTCGCCTACTGCCTCGGGGTGGAGCGGCTGCTCGGGATCACCGACCAGGTGCCGGAACGGGCGTCGGTCATCCGGGTGATGCTCATGGAACTCAACCGGATCTCGTCGCACATGGTCGCCCTCGCCACCGGCGCCCTGGAGCTCGGTGCCAGCACCCCCATGCTGTTCGGGTTCCGCGAGCGGGAGATGGTCCTGGACGTCTTCGAAATCATCACCGGTCTGCGGATGAACCACGCCTACGTCCGGCCCGGCGGGGTGGTCCAGGACCTGCCCGACGAGGCGGTGCCCACGATCCGGGAGCTGCTGGACGTGATGCCCGGTCGCCTGCGCGAGATGGAGCTCCTCCTGCGCCAGAACCCGATCTGGAAGATGCGTCTCGAGGGCATCGGGTACCTGGACCTCACCGGGTGCATCGCCCTGGGCGTGACCGGGCCGGTGCTGCGCGCGAGCGGGCTGCCCCACGACGTGCGCCGGACCGATCCGTACTGCGGGTACGAGACCTACGAGTTCGACGTGGTGACGGGCTCGCACAGCGACTGCTACGACCGATTCGTCATCCGCGTGGACGAGATGAAGCAGTCCCTGAGGATCATCGAACAGTGTCTGGACCGGCTCGAGCCCGGCCCCGTGATGGTGGACGACCCCAAGATCGCGTGGCCCGCCCAGCTCAAGGTCGGTCCCGACGGCCTGGGAAACTCCCCCGACCACGTCCGCCACATCATGGACAGCTCGATGGAGGCACTCATCCATCACTTCAAGCTGGTCACCGAAGGGTTTGCGGTGCCCCCGGGACAGGTGTACGTGCCGGTCGAGTCGCCCCGCGGAGAGCTGGGCGTGCACATGGTCTCGGACGGCGGCACCCGCCCCTACCGCGTCCACTACCGGGACCCGTCGTTCACCAACCTGCAGGCGGTGGCCGCCATGTGCGAGGGCGGGATGCTCGCCGACGTGATCGCCGCCGTCGCCAGCATCGACCCGGTGATGGGGGGTGTGGACCGATGAGCGGCGAACCGGTCTTCCTGCAGTTCGGCCAGAAGCCCGATGAACCCGGGGCGATCGTCCACCCGGGCGCACGACGGAGCTACCCGGACGACGTCCGCGCGCGGTTGGCCGATGACGCCGCCGCGATCGTCGCCCGCTACCCGCAGGCCAGGTCTGCGCTGCTCCCGCTGCTCCACCTCGTCCAGGCCGAGGACGGGCACATCACGCCGGCCGGCGTCGAGTTCTGCGCACGGGTGCTGGACCTCACGGCGGCCGAGGTGATGGCGGTGGCGACCTTCTACTCGATGTACCGCCGCACGCCGACGGGCGACTACCTGGTGGGCGTGTGCACCAACACGCTCTGCGCGGTGATGGGCGGCGACGAGATCCTCGCCTCCCTCGCCGACCACCTGGGCCTCAAGGGCCCCGGCACCACCGACGACGGCCGGATCACCCTGGAGCACATCGAGTGCAACGCCGCCTGCGACTACGCGCCGGTGGTGATGATCAACTGGGAGTTCTTCGACGACCAGACCCCCGACTCGGCCCGCCGGGTGGTCGACGACCTGCGGGCCGGGCGGCCGGTGACCCCCACCCGCGGCGCCCCGCTGTGCACCTTCCGAGAGACCGCCCGCATCCTCGCGGGCTTCCCGGACACGCGTC
>NZ_JAALDV010000376.1:0-4758 GCF_014145045.1 Dietzia sp. DQ12-76 | reverse complement strand
GTCCGCTCGTCCCGGCCGCGGTCGCCGACGGCGAGTTCCTGATCCTCGCCCTGAGCCAGAACTCGGTGCGACTGTTCGAGGCCACCCGGGGGTCGGTCCACGAGAGGGACATCGGCACCGCCCCGGCGTCGATGGAGGACGCCGAAGGGCGCACCGAGCGCGAGCCCCAGCTGCAGCACCAGGCGGCGGCCGGGGGCACCGCCGCCTTCCACGGGCACGGCGCCGGGGGTGAGGTGGACCGCGTGATGCTCGAGAAGTTCTTCCGTCAGGTGGCCGGGGGGATCGACGAGCTCCTCGCGGGGCAGGAGCGACGGCCGCTCGTCCTGGCGGCGGTGGCCGAGCACCACCCGATGCTCAGGAGCGAGCTGTCCTACCCGCACCTGCTCGACCAGGTGGTGGCCGGGAATCCCGATCATTGCGACGGTGCGGAGCTCAAGGAGAAGGCGTGGCCGCTCGTGCAACCGGTCCTCAACGCCGACGCCGCCGCGGCGACCGAGCGTTTCGGCGAGGCGCTCGGGACCGGCCTCGGGGTCAGTGACCCGAGGGAGATCGTCGCCGCCGCCGCGGAGGGTCGGGTGGAGACCCTGATCCTCACCGGGGCGATCTGCCGACCGGAGGATCGGCCCGGGGACCTCGACGACGCAGTGGGCCACACCTGTGCCACGTCCGGGCGGCTCGTGGTGCTCGAGGCGCTCCCGCACGGGAACTCCGTCGGCGCGATCCTGCGCTACTGAGAGCGGTGACGCACTCGGACTCCCGAACTTCGCGACCTTACCCGCCAGTAAGGTCGGGCTCGGGCAGGGCACAATAGGCCCCATGAGCTCGAGCCACCCGCACCTGACCAGCCCCCTCGTCGTCGGGCCTCTCACCCTGCGCAACCGCGTCGTCATGGGCTCCATGCACACCGGGCTCGAGGACCGGAGCGCGCACCTGCCCGAACTCACGGCCTACTTCGCCGAACGGGCGCGCGGCGGCACCGCCATGATGGTCACCGGCGGATTCTCGCCCGATATCCAGGGCTGGCTGCTGCCGGCCGGGTCGATGATGGCCAGTCGGCGGATGGCGGACAAGCACCGCGGCCTCACCGACGCCGTCCACGCCGAGGGCGCGCACCTCCTGCTCCAGCTGCTGCACGCAGGCAGGTACGGCTACCAGCCGTTCGTGCGGTCGGCCTCGTCCACCAAGTCCCCGATCAGCATGTTCAGGGCGCGCGGCCTGAGTGCGCGCGGCGTCGAGCGCACCATCGACCACTGGGTGCGAGCGGCTCGACTGGCACGGCGCGCGGGGTACGACGGCGTCGAGATCATGGGCTCCGAGGGCTACCTGATCAACCAGTTCCTCGCGGCCCGAACCAACCAGCGCACCGACCGCTGGGGCGGCAGCGCGAGCAAGCGGATGCGCTTCCCGGAGGAGATCGTCCGACGTATCCGGGCCGAGGTGGGACCGGACTTCCTCATCCAGTACCGGATCAGCGTCCTGGACCTGGTCGAGGGCGGCCAGACCTGGGACGAGACCGCCGAGCTCGCGCAGCGCCTCGAGGCCGCGGGCGCCGACGTGTTCAACACCGGGATCGGATGGCACGAGGCGCGCATCCCCACCATCGTCACCTCGGTGCCCCGCGCGGCGTTCGTCGACCTGGCGGCCCGGCTCAAGCAGACCGTCGGCGTGCCGGTGATCGCCTCCAACCGCATCAACACCCCGGATGTGGCCGAGCGGATCCTCGCCGACGGGCAGGCCGACCTGGTGTCCATGGCGCGGCCGCTGTTGGCGGACCCGGCGTTCGCGGCCAAGGTCGACGAGGGGCGGGCCGACGAGATCAACATCTGCATCGCCTGCAACCAGGCGTGTCTCGACCACACCTTCGCCAACAAGCGGGCGTCGTGCCTGGTCAACCCCCGCGCGGGCCGGGAAACGGAACTGCTGCTCACCGTGGCGCCCTCGCGCCGGCGGGTGGCGGTGGTCGGTGCGGGTCCCGCCGGTCTGGCCTGCGCGGAGGCGGCCGCGACCCGAGGGCTGTCGGTGCAGGTGTACGAGGCCGAGGACGAGATCGGCGGGCAGTTCCGCTACGCCATGCGCGTACCCGGCAAGGAGGAGTTCGCCGCGTCCCTGGCCTACTTCAGCCGACGCCTCGACGTTCTCGGGGTCCCCGTCCACCTGGGCCGACGTGCCACCGCCGCCGACCTGGGCGACGCCGACCACGTGGTGGTGGCCACCGGCGTCCGCCCACGGGAGATCACGATCCCGGGCGCCGACCACCCGATGGTCATGACCTACCCCGAGCTGCTCACCGGTGCCCGCAGGCCCGGGCGTCGCGTCGCGGTGATCGGCGCCGGCGGGATCGGGGTGGACGTCTCGGAGTTCCTCCTCGCCGGTGGGTCCGGACTGGCCCTCGACGGCCACCGCGCCCATGGTCACTCCACCGACGTAGAGGCCTGGAAGCGGCACTGGGGCGTGGTGGATCCCGCCGTCGAACGCGCGGGGCTGGGCACCGCCGTCCTGGCGGATCCCGCCCACGAGGTGCACCTGCTCCAGCGCAAGACCACCTCGATCGGCAACGGGCTGGGCAAGACGACCGGCTGGGTCCACCGCGCCGAGCTCAGGACCGGTGGCGTGCACCAGTACACCGGGGTCACCTACGAGAAGATCGACGACGACGGGCTGCACATCCTCGACGACGCCGGCCGGCCGCGGTTGGTGCCCGTGGACTCCGTCGTGGTGTGCGCGGGACAGGAGTCGGTGCGGGATCTCGCAGACGAGCTGATCCGGGCCCGGGGCGCGGAGAGCCGCGGACCGGGTGTCCACGTGATCGGCGGTGCGGATGTGGCCGCCGAACTCGACGCCAAGCGCGCCATCAAGCAGGGCGTGGAGCTGGCCGCGAGGCTCTGAGACCCCGCTCCACACCAGGCCTGCGAGCAGGCGCTCTGCTCAGCAGCCTCACTCAGCCCCTGAGTCAGGCGCAGCGCTTCTCCCGGCGGCGGTCGACGACGCTGAACGCCAACGCGCCCGCCGCCAACACCGCGATCAGTCCCAGCGCCGCCCGGAACGCCAGCAACCAGTCGTCCTGGGACTCGACGATCCAGAACAGCACACCGGGAACCACTGCCGTGCCGATCGCGGTGCCCATGCGCTGGCCCAGCGAGATGATGCTCCCGGCCACCCCGCCGTACGCGGGATCGACCGCGCGGACCGTGAGCGTCTGATTGGGCGAGATGGTCATGCCCTGCGCGGTACCCATCAGCGCGGCGGGCGCCATGAAGATCAGGTACCCCACCGCACCGGACTCCACCAGACCCGCGAGCAGGATGAACGTGCCCAGCGCGGTGAGGGTGAGACAGAAGCCCCCGATCACCAAACGCCGCCCGAGCGTGAGCACGAAACGCCCCGCCACCTGCGCGGACACCGCGGCGCAGATCGAGGCGGGAAGACTCACGAACGCGGAGTCGATCGGCGCGTACCCCAGGTGGAACTGCAGATACATGGGCATGACGATCCACAGGCTGGTCCCGCCCATGAAGTAGATCGAGACGATGATCATGCCGTTGCGGAACGCTGGATCGCGGAAGATCTCGGGATTGACCAGCGGCGGTCGACCGATGCGCTCGTAGCGGCGCTCCCACCAGGCGAAGGCCCCCAGGAGGGCCACCCCGAGCGGGACCAGGGCCCACATCGCGGGGTTCGCGCCGCGGTTGAGGAAGGGCAGCATCACCGAGAGGACGGCCGCCCCGAGCAGCACGATGCCGACCGGGTCCACGTCCAGACGCCTGGGACGCGTGGGCGGGGCGGCGGGAGCGGCGACCACGTCGCCGTCGTCCTCCTGGTAGCCCAACGCGCCGGCGCGCGCTCTCGATCCGCCGACGTCGCGTCCGTCGCGGTCGGTCCGGGGCAGCGCGCGGTCGTCGGGCAGCCACTTCTGCCCCAGCACCAGGGCGATCACGCCGAGCGGCACGTTGACGAAGAACATCGCGCGCCATCCCAGGTCGTCGCCCAGGGCCTCGATCAGCAGGCCACCGACAAGGGGGCCCGAGGCCGTGGCCACCGAGACCGTGGTGGCCATGGTGGCGAACGCGCGGGCGCGGGCCGCTCCGCGGAAGTACTTCTGGATGAGCCCGAAGGTCTGCGGGTTGAGCATCCCCGATCCGATGCCCTGCACCACCCGCGCGGCGTTGAGCATCTCGATGTTCTGGGCGAACCCGGCGAAGACGGCCCCGGCGGTGAAGACGGCGACGCCGGCGAGGAAGATCCGCTTGCGGCCGGTCGCGTCCCCGAGTCGTCCCGACGGCACCAACAACAGGCCGAACGACAGCGCATAGCCCGAGACCACCCACTGCAGGCCGGTGGACCCGGCGTCGAGAGCGGGGCCGATCACGGGAAGCGCCACGTTGATCACCGACAGGGCGAGCAGCGCCATGAACAGCGGGACCATCAGGGTGGTGAGCACCCGTGCCGTGCTCACGGGCGGTTCGGCCGCGGGAGTCACAGGGTGGTCGGTCACCCGGGCGATGGTAGCCCTGGTTCGACCGGGGCCGGCCGGCTGGCGAGCAGCGGGCGTATTCGCGCGCGTTCAGGGGTCCCGCGCACAGGCCCCGCCTAAGTCCGATGTGTAGCCTCGGCGGACTGATGCACCCATCAACGTCAGGAGATCGAGTGCTGAAGAACACGAGGAGGCTGGTCGCGGTCGCTGCGGGAGCCGTGCTCGTCACCGCGGGCTGCGGTGCCCCGGGCGACGGCGACGACGCCGCGCAGGCCGAGCCGACCGCC
>NZ_JAALDV010000375.1:0-1226 GCF_014145045.1 Dietzia sp. DQ12-76 | reverse complement strand
CGCGACCCCCGGGCGTCGGGGGAGATGCTGGAGGCGGCGCTCGCCGCGGGTCTGGCCAGCCAGGGGGTGGACGTGCTGTGCGTCGGGGAACTCCCGACCCCGGCCGTCGCCCATCTGACGGCCTGGCACGGTGCGGCGCTCGGGGCGGTCATCTCGGCCTCGCACAACGCGATGCCCGACAACGGCATCAAATTCTTCGCCGCCGGCGGGCACAAGCTAGGTGACCACCTGGAGGACCGCATCGAGGATGCGCTCGCCGAGGGGAGGATCACCGGACCCACCGGGGCGGAGGTCGGCCGGATCTCACGTGCGCCGTCGGAGGACGCCCTGGACGGATACGTCCGGCACCTGCTCGACGCGACGCCGGGACGGCTGGACGGCCTCCGGGTGGTGGTCGACTGCGCCAACGGGGCGGCGAGTGTGGCGGCGCCGCGCGCCTACCGTGATGCGGGGGCGACCGTGATCGAGCTCCACTCCAGCCCCGACGGGTACAACATCAACGACGGGTGCGGCTCCACACACCTGGACGACGTGCGCGCGGCCGTCCTCGAGCACGGCGCGGATCTCGGCCTCGCGCACGACGGCGACGCGGATCGTTGCCTGGCCGTGGACGCCTCCGGTGAGGTCGTCGACGGTGACCGGATCATGGCGATCCTCGCGCTGGCGATGCGGGACGCCGGAGAACTCGTGGAGAACACCCTCGTGGCGACGGTCATGAGCAACCTCGGCCTCAAGGTGGCGATGCAGGCCGCAGGGATCCACGTCACCGAGACCAAGGTGGGGGACCGCTACGTTCTGGAACGCCTTCGTGAGGGTGGGTACAGCCTGGGCGGCGAGCAGTCCGGTCACCTCGTCCTCCCCGCCCACGCGACCACCGGCGACGGGGTTCTCACCGGCCTTCGCATCATGGCCCGTATGGCGGAGACCGGTAGCTCCCTGGCCCAGCTCGCCGGAGTGATGACCGTGCTCCCGCAGATCCTGATCAACGTGCCGGTGGAGAACAAGGCCGCTGTCGTGTCGTCCGCGCTGGTGGGTGACGCTGTGGCCGAGGAAGAGGCACGACTGGGGGCGACGGGCAGGGTACTGCTGCGCCCGTCGGGCACCGAGCAACTGGTCCGCGTCATGGTGGAAGCGGAGGACGCGCACTGCGCCCGCAGGGTGGCCGAGAGGTTGGCGGGACTCGTCACCACCGTCTGACGAGGCCCCGGGACCCCGGCGGCCCCGGG
>NZ_JAALDV010000374.1:0-10548 GCF_014145045.1 Dietzia sp. DQ12-76 | reverse complement strand
GGGGGCGGTATCCGCAGCCGCGGCCGGCGTGGACTCGGCGGGAGTCCGGGCGGGCGAGGACTGGGCGGGCGAGGACTGGGCGGCAGCCTGGGACCGTCCACCGCGGGCGGCGTCGATCATCGCCACCAGATCGCTCTTGCGCTTACCTGACAGCCCCTTGAGGCCCATCTGCTGGGCGAGAGACTTGAGGTCCGCCAGACGCATGGCTGCCAGTGCAGCCCCCTGCGGAGGTGTGGAGTGGGTTTCCGTCGAGGTCACGGGTGTCCTTTCTGGGCCCGGACCGAGTCGGTGTCAACCGCTCCGCGCCGGGCAACTGTCCGGGACGCAGACACGCGTCCCGGGTGGCCGCTGAGGCCTTCCGTGGCGGCGAACTGGCCGGACACGGAGTCGTCTGAGGGGGATGTGCACGAGGTGATTCCTGCCGGGTCGGCTTCATGTTGACCGTCGACGTCGGACGAGACCCACTCACGGGCACGACAATCCCGATTGGCCACGCGCCGTTCGGCCGCTCCCCCGGGACCGCCTCGCGGACTGCTCACCGCTGGCGGGGTAAGCGTACGGGAGATGTCTCGGGATTCAGGGACGACCGGGCGTCCGTGGCTTCAGAAAAGCATACTACCCGCTGTCCGCCCCACACGCGTCCCCCTCGCGAGTCCCGCCTGGCGTGTCCTCATCCCCACCGGCGGGCGGTAACCTAACAGCCCACTGCGGCCGAGTGGAAGGAGGTCCGATGTTCGGAACGATGCTCGAGACCCCGTTGCTCGTGTCGCGGATCCTCGACCACGCCGCGGAGCGACACTCGAGCTCCACTGTCACCGGTTTCGTCGGCGACATGGTGCCGAGGACCTCCCGGTTCGACGTGATCGCGGCCCGGGCCGCGGCCACTGCGCACGCCCTGACAGATCTCGGTGTGGGTGGCGGCGACGTGGTGGCCGTCCTGTCCGGCAGCCGCCCCGAGGTCATCGAGTCGATGTTCGCGATCCCGTCGATGGGCGCGGCGGTTCTCTCGCTCAACGTCTTCCGATCCCGGTCGTTCCTCCTCGCCGCGCTGCGCGACAACGACGTCTCGGTGCTGCTGGTCGATCCGGAGTTGCTGCCCCGCGCACTCGATGTGATCGACGATCTGGAGCACGCACCCCACCTCGTCGTGTTCGATGACGAGGTTCACGGGGACACCACAGCGCCGTCCGGGGACCGACACGGCGGGCAGCTCCACGCCCTCGAGACACTCCTCGACGGGCGACCGACCACCTTCCCGTGGCCTGAGCTCGACGAACGCACCGCCGCCGCGCTCGCATACACCTCCGGCACGACGGGGCTGTCGAAAGCGGTGGCGTTCACGCACCGGTCGATCTGGCTTCACTCCATGCAGATGTGCATGGCCGAGAGTGCCGCGCTCCGTAGTGGGGACAGCGTCCTGACGACCGTGCCGATGCACCACGTGCTGTCCTGGGGACTGCCGTACGCGGCCTTCATGACCGGGGCCAGCATCATCACCGCCCGGCCGCGGCCGGGTCAGGCCATGCACTCCGGACGCGAGCTGGCGGAGCTACTGGCCACGTTCAGGCCCAACAAGGTCGCGACGACGCCGGCCTCGCTCCAACGCCTCCTGCGACACCTGGAGAACCACCCGCAGCCACTGGGCCACCTGAGCGAGGTCCTGGTCGGCGGCTCTCCGGTGCCGGAGGCGCTGTTCGACGCCTTCGTCACCCGGCACGGGGTCACCATCATGCAGGCCTACGGCCTCACGGAGTCCAGCCCGATCGCCACCTTCGCCCGCGCCGATCCCCACTCCTCGGCGACCCATCGCCGGGCCCAGATCCTCGGACAGGGCCGGTTTCCCGCCGGGGTCGACGCCCGGATCGTCGAGTCCGGACGAGTCCTTCCGAACGACGGGTGGTCCGTCGGCGAACTCCAGATCAGGGGCCCGTGGGTCACCGCTCGCTATCTGGGCGACGACGCCACCGACCGGTTCGTCGACGGGTGGCTGCGCACCGGGGACATGGCCACCATCTCCCCGCGGGGCTACCTCGACGTGGTCGACCGGGTGGACGACATCATCGCCTCGGGAGGCGAGCTGATCTCCTCGGTGGAACTCGAGCACGCCGTCCTCCGGGACGATCGGGTGGCCGATGCAGCGGTGATCGGGGTGCCGGACGAACGCTGGGGCAACCGCCCTATGGTCCTGGTCCACCTCAAACCCGGCGCGTCGGCCACCGCCCGGGCCCTCTGGGACTCACTCGAGGGCCACGTCGACCTGTGGAAACGACCGGATCACTGGGCTTTCGTCGACGACATCCCGCGCACGTCGGTGGGAAAGTACGACAAGCGGGCCATCCGTTCGCTGCACGCCGAGGGGGCCTATCGGGTCACCACCATCTCGCCCGGCTCCGCCACCTGATCAGGCGTGGGCTGTGCTCACTGCGCGGCGAGTACCCGGGCGCCCTCGGCGATCTCGAGGTCCAGAACCTGCCACCCCCGCGCCTCGGCGTCAGCGCGCAGGTCGGTCGGCAGCGGGCTGGTCCCCAGCACCAGCACGGTGGGTCCTGCTCCGGAGACCGTGGCGGCCAGACCCCGGTCCCTGAGCCGGGCGATCCACTCCGTCGTGCCGACGAGCGCCGGGGCCCGGTAGGACTGGTGCAGTCGGTCCTCGGTCGCGGCGAGCAGGAACTCCGGATGCGAGGCCAGCGCCACCGACATCAGGGCGGCTCTACTGGCGTTGAAGGCCGCATCCTCGTGGGGCACCTTCTCCGGGAGCAGCCCGCGCGTCTGAGCCGTCGACGAGGTCTCGGACGGCACCAGCACGGTGGCGACGATCGTCGGGTCCACATTCATACGGACCGCCCGGTAGGTCACCGCGGTCGCCGACCTCTCGGTCCACGAGACCACCACCCCACCGAGGACGCTGGCCGCGGCGTTGTCGGGATGTCCCTCGAACTCGCTCGCCAGCTGCACCAGGTGCTCGTCGGTCAACACCTGACCCATCAGCCCGTTCGCCGCGACCAATCCCCCCACCGCCGCCGACGCGGAGGAACCGAGACCCCGGGAGTGCGGGATCGCGTTGGTACAGGAGATCCTGACCCCGGGCGCGCCCGTGCCACCGGCACGCAGACCGGCTTCCACCGCCTTGGCGACGAGGTGTGAGGCGTCTGCAGGGACCTGCCCCGCCCCCTCCCCCGAGACCTCGAGTTCCAGGCCCGAGGCGATCGTCGTCACCGTGATGGTGTCGTACAGGCCCAGCGCCACACCGAGGGCGTCGAATCCCGGCCCGAGGTTGGCGCTGGAGGCGGGCACCTCGACGGTGACCGAGCGGCCGACCGGCAGGATGCGTCCCCCGGAGCTGCCGAAGACCTCCGGGCCGGCGCCGCTCACGGCGCTCATTCCAGTCCGAGGGCGCCGGCGACGGCGGAGGGATCCACCGGGATGGCCTCCACCTCCGGCATACCCAACAGGGCGGTGTCCGGATCCTTGAGCCCGTTGCCGGTGACGGTGCAGACGATCGTCTGCCCGGGCTCGAGCTCCCCGTTGGCGTGGGCGTCGAGCAGACCCGCGACCGACGCCGCGGAGGCGGGCTCCACGTACACGCCGTCCTTACCCGCGACGGTGCGGTAGGCCTCGAGGATCTGCTCGTCGGTGCGCTTACGGAACGTGCCGCCGGACTGGTCGCGGGCGGCGACGGCGCCGTCCCAGGACGCCGGCGCGCCGATGCGGATGGCGGTGGCGATGGTCTCGGGGTTCTTGACCGGCGCGCCGTCCACCAGCGGCGCCGCACCGGCGGCCTGCACCCCCATCATCCGGGGGCGGGTCGAGATGATGCCGTCCGCGTGGTACTCGCTGTATCCCTTCCAGTACGCGGTGATGTTGCCCGCGTTACCGACAGGCAGGAAGTGCAGGTCGGGAGCCCGCCCGAGCACGTCGACGATCTCGAACGCGGCGGTCTTCTGGCCCTCGATCCGCACGGGGTTGACCGAGTTGACCAGGCCGATCTCCGCGTAGGTCGCGGTGGTCTTGCGGGCCAGTTCCAGGCAGTCGTCGAAGTTGCCGTCGACCTGGATGATCGTGGCCCCGTGCATGACGGCCTGCGCCAGCTTCCCGGCCGCGATCTTGCCCTGCGGGATGAGCACCGCGCAGCTCATCCCGGCTCTGGTCGCATAGGCGGCGGCCGAGGCGGACGTGTTGCCGGTCGAGGCGCACAGCACCGCCTTCTGACCGCGCGCCCTGGCGTCGGTGACGGCCATCGTCATCCCGCGGTCCTTGAACGAGCCAGTCGGGTTGAGGCCCTCCACCTTGAGGTACACCTCGCACCCGGTCACCCCGGAGAGGTAGGGGGCCGGCAGGAGCGGGGTCCCGCCCTCGAAGAGCGTCACCGTCTCCCAGGTGTCTCCGATCGGGAGCCGGTCGCGGTAGGCCTCGATGAGACCGGGCCAGCGGTGGTGAACTGGCTGATGGGTGCTGCTCATTCTGTGTCCACTCCCTCGAGTCGGATGACGCTGGTGATGACCGAGACCGCGTCCTGGTCTGAGAGCGCTGCCACCGTGTCCGCGAGCGCGCGCTCCGAGGCTCGGTGGGTCAGGACGGTGAGCTCCGCGGTGGGCTCGGCATCGTCCAGCTCGGACTCGGGGAACTCGACCTCGGTCTGCCGGACCTGGGCGATGGACACCCCGTGGCGCGAGAACTCGGCGGCGACCAGAGCCAGGACGCCGGGCTTGTCGGCCACACGCATCCGTACGTGATAGCGGGTGGAGACCTCGTCCATCGACGCCACCGGCAGCGCCGCGTACGTCGACTCCCCCGGCGCCCGGCCCGCGTCGACCTTGTTCCGGGCCGCGGCGACCATGTCCCCGAGGACGGCGGACGCGGTCGGGGATCCACCGGCACCCTGCCCGTAGAACATGAGCCGACCTGCCGCCTCCGCCTCGACCACGACTGCGTTGAAGGCGCCGTTGACGGTGGCGAGCGGATGGCTGTCGGGCAGCAGCGCCGGGTAGACGCGCGCCGAGACGGCCTCGCTGCCGTCCTCCCGCTGCAGCTTCTCGCAGATCGCCAGGAGTTTGATCGTGCAGTCCATGTCGCGGGCCGACGCGAAATCGTCGGGCGTGATCCGGGAGATGCCCTCCCGGTAGACGTCGCCCGCCGTGACACGGCTGTGGAACGCGATCGAGGCCAGGATCGCGGCCTTGGCCGCCGCGTCGTATCCCTCGACGTCCGCCGTGGGGTCGGCCTCCGCGTATCCGAGCCGGGAGGCCTCGGCGAGGGTCTCGGCGTAGTCGGCGCCCGTGGACCCCATCGCGGAGAGGATGTAGTTGGTCGTTCCGTTGACGATCCCGAGGACCCGCTGGACCTGGTCACCCGCCATGGAACGCCGCAGAGGTCCGATCACCGGGATCGCGCCGGCCACGGCCGCCTCGAAGTACAGGTCGGAGCGGGTCGAGTCCGCCGCCTCCGCCAGTTCGTCGGTGTACTCGGCGAGCAGGGCCTTGTTGGCGGTGACCACGGCCTTGCCGTTCCCGAGCGCCTCCAGCAGCAGGGGACGCGGTACGTCGATACCGCCCATCAGTTCGACGACGACGTCGACGTCGTCCCGCGAGACGAGCGAGGACGGATCCGCCGTCAGCAGCTCGGGGTCGATCCCGCGGTCGCGGGACAGGTCGCGCACCGCGACACCCCGCAGGACGAGCGGAGCCCCGATCCGGGAGGCGAGCGCCTCCGCGTTCTCCGTCATGTAGCGGATGACCTCGGTACCGACGGTGCCCATTCCGAGCACCGCCACCCCCACGGGTCGCACGCCTGACGCCGTTGCGTCGCTCACTGTCCCACCTCCAGGCTCGTCAGATCGTCCAGGGTTTCACGCCGGAGCACCAGGCGTGCCCGTCCGTCACGGACCGCGACCACCGCGGGCCGGCCGATCAGGTTGTACCGACTGGACATCGAATAGCAGTAGGCGCCGGTCGCCGCGACGGCCACCAGATCCCCTGCCCCGGTGTCCTCTGGCATCCACAGGTCGCGGACCACCACGTCACCGCTCTCGCAGTGTTTGCCCACGAGTCTGGCCACGACGGGGGCGGCGGTCGACGCGCGGCCCACCAGGCGGGCGTCGTACTCGGCGTCGTAGAGCGCGGTCCGGATGTTGTCGCTCATCCCGCCGTCGACGCTGATGTAGCGACGTCTCTCCCCGCCGGCGAGGTCGACGTCCTTGACCACGCCGACCTCGTACAGGGTGACCGTGCCGGGTCCGGCGATCGCGCGGCCGGGTTCGACGACCAACGTGGGGGGCGCGAGCCCGACGTCCGCCGAGAACCCGTCGACGATCTCCCTCAGTGCGGTGGCCAGGTGCGCCACCGGGGGCGGATCGTCGGTCGGGACGTAGCTGATGCCCAGGCCGCCGCCCAGGTCGAGATGATCGAGCTGGGCCGTGCGTTCGGCCCCGAACTCGTCGACGATGTCGCGCAGGAGCCCGATCACGCGACGCGCGGCGAGTTCGAAGCCGTCGACGTCGAAGATCTGGGAGCCGATGTGGCTGTGGAGTCCGGTGAGCCGGATGTGCGGTGCGTCGAACACCCCGCGGACGGCGGCCATGGCCGCGCCGCCCGCGAGCGAGAACCCGAACTTCTGGTCCTCGTGCGCGGTGGCGATGAACTCGTGGGTATGCGCCTCGACGCCCACCGTCACCCGGATGAAGACGTCCTGGACCACCCCCTCCTCGGCGGCGATGCGATCCAGGAGCGCGATCTCGGACATCGAGTCGAGGACGACGTGCCCGACCCCGCTGCGGACGGCGAGCCGCAGTTCGTCGGCGGACTTGTTGTTGCCGTGCACCGTGATCCGGGCGGGCGGGAAGTCGGCGCGCAGGGCCACCGCGAGCTCGCCACCCGAGGCGACGTCGAGGCTCAGTCCCTCCTCCGCCACCCAGCGCGCCACCTCGGTACAGAGGAACGCCTTGGACGCGTAATGGACCCGGTCCGCGCCACCGAAGGCCTCCGCCATCTCGCGGCACCGGGAGCGGAAATCGTCCTCGTCGATCACGAACAACGGGGTCCCGTACTCGGCCGCCAGGTCATCCGCGGCCACCCCGGCGAACTCCACCACACCGTCGTCGCGTCGACCCGCGCCGCGCGGCCAGACCGCCGGGTCCAGGGCCATGACCCGCCCCGCGTCGGTGGGACGCTCCCCGATACCGGGCGCGTGCGGGAACTCGTGTCGGGACCCGGCCGGGTGCGCGCTCACATCTTCTCCGGGGCGGTGACGCCGATCAGCCGCAGGCCGTTGGCCAGGGTCTGCCGGGTGGCCGTGCTGAGCGCGAGCCGGGCGGCGTGGAGCGGGCCGGGCTCCTCGTCACCCATCGGCAGGACACGACACGTGTCGTAGAAGCGGTGGTAGGCACCCGCGAGCTCCTCCAGATACCTGGCGACCCTGTGCGGCTCCCGCAGTTCGGCGGCACTCGCCACGACCCTGGGGAACTCACCGATGGTCCTGATGAGGGCACCCTCGCGGTCCTCGACCAGGAGCGCGAGGTCGGCCGCGTCGGTCGTGACCCCCAGGTCGGCCGCGTTCCGGGCCAGGGAGCACAGGCGGGCGTGCGCGTATTGGACGTAGAAGACCGGGTTGTCGTTGGTCGCCGACGCCCACAGTTGCAGATCGATGTCCATGGTCTGGTCCACCGAGGAGCGGATGAGCGCGTACCGCGCGGCGTCGACGCCGATCGCCTCCACCAGGTCGTCGAGCGTGATCACCGTCCCCGCGCGCTTGCTCATCTTGACCGGGACACCGTCCCGTACGAGGCTGACCATCTGACCGATGAGGACCTCGATCGCCGCGGGATCGTCGCCGAGCGCCGCCGCCGCTGCCTTGAGCCGTGCGATGTACCCGTGGTGGTCGGCGCCGAGCATGTAGATGCACAGGTCGAACCCGCGGTCCCGCTTGTCGAGGAAGTACGCGATATCGCCGGCGATGTAGGCCGCGTTGCCGTCGGACTTGAGGACCACGCGGTCCTTGTCGTCACCGAAGTCCGTGGAGCGGAGCCACCAGGCGCCCTCGGACTCGTACAGGTTGCCGTTGCCCTTGAGCACCTCGATCGCCCGGTCCACGGCACCGGAGGTGAACATGGAGTTCTCGTGGGTGTAGACGTCGAAGACCGTGCCGAACTCGGCGAGCGAGGCCTTGATGTGCGTGAACATCAGGTCGACACCGGTTGCCCGGAAGGTCTCCAGGGCCTCGTCCTCCGGCTGCTGGAGCACGTCCGGGTGGTCGGCGACCACGCGCGCGGCGATGTCCTCGATGTACGCACCCGCGTACCCGTCCTCCGGCGTCGCGTCGCCGCGGGCGGCGGCGAGCAGTGACCGGCTGAACCGGTCGATCTGGGCACCGTGATCGTTGAAGTAGTACTCGCGCGTCACCTGCGCGCCGGACGCCTCGAGGACGCGCCCGAGGGCGTCACCGACCGCCGCCCACCGCGTGCCGCCCAGGTGGATGGGGCCGGTCGGGTTCGCCGAGACGAACTCGAGGTTCACCCGGCGGCCGGCCATCGCCTCGCCGGTGCCGTACGACTCACCCTGCTCGATGACCGAGGCCACGAGCGCCCCCTGGGCTCCGGAGTCGAGGCGGATGTTGAGGAATCCGGGACCGGCGATCTCCGCCGACGCCACGCCGGGATCCGCGGCGAGCGCGGTGGCGATCTCCTGGGCCAGCTCCCGCGGCGCGGCGCCGACCTTCTTCGCCAACTGCAGTGCGACGTTGGTCGCGTAGTCACCGTGGTCCGGATTGCGCGGACGTTCGACGGTCACCGTGTCCGGCACCACCGAGATGTCGGCTCCGCGCTCGGAGAGAACGGTCAGTAGCGCGGCACGGATGACGGCGGCGAGGTCGGCAGGAGTCACGTCTTCCTATCCTAGGTGTCAGCACGTCGGCAGTGGAATCGGACACCGGCTGGTGCCCGGGCGGCCGACACTCGCGGTACCGATACGGGGCCGATGCGGGCCAGGGAGCACCCCGGTGCTACGATCGGTCTCGCTGTTCAGCAGGGCGGTTCGATGGAGTCGCCCGGTGGTCAGCCTCCGGCCCCGTGGGGCCGGTATCCCGCCCTCGTAGCTCAGGGGATAGAGCGTTGGTTTCCGGTACCAAAGGTCAGAGGTTCGATTCCTCTCGGGGGCACCACGACAGCGGGGCCCGGGCATATCAGCCCGGGCCCCGCTGTCTGTTCGAACCGGCGTCCACCGGCTACCCGATCGGCGGGGTCGGCGTAGCGGGCTCAGCGGGGCAGGGTGATCCCGTCGACCTCACCGATGCGTGCGACCACCCGCTCGAAGATGCCGGTCAGTGTGCCGATCTCGTCCTTCGTGAGAACGTCGATGAGAAGCTCCCGGACCTTCTCCACGTGCATCGGGGCCACCCGGGCGATCGCCTCCGCTCCGGCGGCGGTCAGGGTGACGATCGTGCCCCGGCCGTCCTCGGCGCATTCGCCCTTGGCGACCAGTCCCCGGGCTTCCATCCGCCGGACCTGATGTGACACGCGGCTGCGATCCCACCCCAGAGCAGCTCCCAGGTCCCGGGCGCGCAGACCCCGCCCGTCCGCCTCGCTGAGACTGACCAACACCGCGTAGTCGGACTGGGACATCGACGCGTCGCGCTGGAGCTGGCGTTCGATCGCGAGGTCGAGCAACTGATTGACTTCCCTGTACCGGCGCCACATGCACTGCTCTTCGTCGGTCAACCAGCGTGTCTCGCTCATGGGGCTATTACAGCACGACCACCCACCGCCCGGACCTGCAGCCACCGGTCCAGCGTCGGCCGAAGTTCACCGCTCTCACTCGGTGGCCGATCCCGCCCCCCGCATCACGTGGGTACGCGCGCCACCGACACCCGCGAATCGTGAGCGGTCGCAGGTGAGGACGATGACCTGAGAGGTCGACGCCGCCGCGGCGATGACCGCTCCCATCGTGAGGCGCCGGGACGGATCCGTGTAACCCATGGTGTCATCGAGAAACACCGGGACTCCGTTGTCTCCGACGAGCCGGGCGCAGGCGATCCGCACGATCACCGCCAGCTGCTCCCTGGCCCCACCTGACAGGGAGTCGTAATCCACGGAGACGTCCCCGATCCTCCGACTGAGAATGGTGAGGTCCTCCCCCAGCCGAACGTCGAAATCGGGCCCGTAGACAAGTCGACCGAGCTCGACCACCGCGCGGTGGAACGGCTCCTGGTATGCCCGGAGCGCCTCGGACCGACGCCGTTCGAGGGTTCGGTGGAGGAGGTCGGCCGCGCGCGCCCTGCGCCACAACGCGGCGTTCTCCCTCTCCGCGGCGTCGACCTCACGCTCGGCCACCGCGACGTCTCCGAGCCGCCCCTGGTCACTGATGGCGCTGACCCGACCGAGCGCGGTGGCCACCGCCGACGCACTCTCCCGTTCCTCAGCGACGAGCGCGGCCAGCGAGGCCCGTGCGTTGTCGAGGAGTTCCGGGGGTGCCTCGGCGAGAGCCTCCTCCAACCGTGCTCGCGCCTCCCGCGCGGCCTCGCGTCGGGCATCCGCCTCCCGTCCGGTCCTGTCCGTGTCGG
>NZ_JAALDV010000373.1:2169-4309 GCF_014145045.1 Dietzia sp. DQ12-76 | reverse complement strand
CCTGCCGGCGACCGTGCGGGGCGCTGCGGAGGTAGCGTCGCCGGGCTCCGCGGTCCCCGACCACCGCGGCGACCTCGCGCTCGGTGATGACCCCCTGATCCACCTCGGGGGCCAGGACGGCTCGCAGCCACTGCCGTTGCACCCGCGAGGCGCGCCGGGCGATTACGCGCACCAACACGATCGCGACCACGATCACCACCCCCAGCACGAGCGAGGCGTACGCGGTGCTGCCGAACACGGAGTTGCCGATGGCGTCGGAGGCGTCCCAGAGACAGTGGAAGGTCATGGCGGCGAGCATCAGCCCGGCTCCGAGGGCGCGGTTGCGCTCGGCGCGGGGCCGGCCGAGGAACCACACGAGCCCCGCGCAGAACAAGGCCGAGAACAGGGTGTGCGACACGATCCCCAGGCCGCTGCGGATCAGGATCGTCTGGACCGCCGACTCGATCTGCTCGGAGCCGAAGTTCGCGGCGGAGGTCTGCGCGGCGTAGAGCATGTCCTCGGCCACCTGGAACCCCAGGCCCGTGAAGGCGCCGATCATGAACCCGTCGTAGGGGCTGCGCACCAGGTGGGAGGCCAGCCCGAGGATCAGGACCAGTGCGGTGGCCTTGGCGAACTCCTCGATGACGGGCGCGGCGAACGCGGCGCCCCACGCCGTTGACCAGGCGGTACCGAAGAGCTTGCCGTACAGCGAGAGCAGGGCGTCGTTGGCGTGGACGGCCATCCAGAACGTGCCGGCGGTGCCACCCCACACGAAGACCGTGGCCAGCATCGTCACGGACCGCGGGATGGAGCGGTCATGGAGTCGCAGGAACAGCCACCATGCCCCGCCGTAGAGCGCGAAGGCGACGGCTCCCACAGCGACCGCGACCGGGTAGAGCCTGGCGGCCTGCGAGGCGATCTGAACCAGGCTCACCACCCCGGCGGCGATGCCCAGGAGCAGCACCCAGAACGCCGGGTTGCGCGGCTGCCACAGCCGGAAACCCTGACCCCATCCTGACTCCTCGAGCGCACGGTCCCGGGCGGCGAGGAGGTCCGGATCGGGGGCGGTGTCGCTGCTCGCCGAGACGGTAGGGGTGCTCATCTCGGTCCTCCGTAGGTCAGGCTGCGCAGCGCCGCCTCGATCTCGGTGGCGTCGGCGGTGGACTGGCCGGGCTGGGATCGGGCGGCGAAGGTGATGGCGGTGGGGGCGGAGTCGAACTCGTGGTCCCAGCGCCCGCCGGCAGCCGGGCCGGAGCCGGACGGCAGGACGAACGCGGCCAGGACGCCGTCCCCTGATGTGGAGGTGAACGGCTCGCTGGTGCCGACCAGGCCGCTGTCGGTCGTCACCGACTGCCGCGCACCCGACACCCGCACACCCTTCTCGTGGACCGACAGGTGCTTCTCGGCTTCCGCCAGCAGCGCGTCGACATCGCCGGCGAAGACCCCCTGGGTGGCCGAGATGGTGGTGCCCCCGTCTGTGACCGTCGCCGTGGACCCCGCGTCCAGGGGTCCACTCGCGGGTTCGTCCCCGACCCGGACCCCCTGGGTGAGGTCCCATCCGACGGGCGGGGTGAAGTGCACGCCCTTGCCCAGATCGACGACGTCGCCGGCCGCGATCGGGTCGTTCCAGGAGACCGACCTGTCGAGCCAGGGCAGACCCAGTCCCCACACCAGGCCGATGGCCAGGACCACGGCCGCGGGGATCGCCTGGCTCCGGTCGAGGCCGAGAACACGGTGGTCGGAGTGGGTGCGAGAGGATTCCGGGGGGCTATCGGGAGGGGTCGTGGTGTTCACCCGTGAACATTTACACCTGCCGGCCGCGGCGCGGCGGGAATCGCGGTGAATCGGCCGGGGCGGGCGGGCGCCGACGGGAGCACCGTCCCGCCGGGCGTCGACGTCGGCGTCATCACCCCCTCGCGCACCGGGTAGGGCAGGAGCGTCGAGAACCCGCATCCGGTTCCGTCCCCCCGGTGAGGCGACCACACTGGGTCGCACAGTGCGAGGAGGATCACCATGGCCAAGTACCTGTTGCTCAAGCACTACCGGGGCGCGCCGGAGCCGCCCAACAACGTGCCCATGACCGAGTGGGCGCCCGAGGAGGTCTCCGCCCACATCCAGTACATGAACGACTTCGCCACCCGCCTGGAGGAGTCCGGCGAGT
>NZ_JAALDV010000373.1:0-1938 GCF_014145045.1 Dietzia sp. DQ12-76 | reverse complement strand
TGAGCCGATCCACGAGTGGCTGGAACTGCGGCCGTTCCTCGAGGCGCCGCCGGAGTCCGAGGGTTGACGCGGCCGGGCCGGGCTGGGTCGTTCGGGTCGGGCTGAGTCGTTCGGGCCGGGCTGGGTCGGGCCGGGCTGGGTCGGGCAGGGCGGTCGCTCGGTGGTCGGGATCCCGCTCCGGGCGTACGGTGCGGGCATGACCAACCCCGAGCAGGACCCGACCCGGTCGTCCACGGAAGAGACCCTGGGTGCTCCGGTCCCCGAGACCCCGGGAGCCGGGGGCACCTCGGTGCAGCGGGACCCCGAGGACTGGGTGACCGGCGACGAGCCCATGACCGCCGCGCAGAAGAGCTACCTCGACACTCTCGCGCGCGAGGCCGGCGAGGAGCTGCCCGCGACCCTGACCAAGGCGCAGGCCTCGGAGCACATCGACCGCCTGCAGAAGGGCAACCCGCGGACCTGACGCCGGCCCGCCGCGGATGAGATCATCGCGGCATGGCGAGAAACGACAAGCGGTTCGAGAAGGTCCACACCCAGAGCATGGGGTTCGGGAGCACCGTCGAGATCCTCAGGGACACCCAGACCGGGGTGTGCTATCTCTGGCGCTCGGGCGGATACGCCGGCGGACTCACCGCGCTTCTGGGCGCCGACGGCAAGCCCGTCGTGGACCCCTCGCTGTAGCCAGTGCTACCCGGGGATCCTCTGGGGGACCTGGCTGACCACCGAGGTCGAGGTGTCCCGGTCCGTGCCCGCCGAGGGCTGGGCGGATTCGCCCGTCACCGCGACCAGCGTGACCGCCAGAACCGCCACCGCGGCGAGCGCTGCGCCGACCCCCAACTCGAGGGTCGTCAACTGCATCCGCTGCCCCAGGACCTGGGGCGGCATGGTGGAGGTGGCCATGAATCTCCTCTTCCCTGATCGACGGCACACCCGCTGCTGTCGACTGCGGATGTGCTGTGGTCGCGGATGACCATAGTCCTCGATCGAGGCCGCCGGTAGAGGGGGCCCCATCGCCGACCGGACTCGTCGACGTCCCCGCAGCTCGTCCGGGCGCCTTGGAGCGGTGCCGGGGCGGAACGACCGTGGGCGCACACGGCCCAGGGGCGGTCACCCGTGGGGGAACCGCCCCTGAGGTCGTCTTCCTCACGTCGGTCTGACCGGATTCGACCCTACGACCCCTCGACCCCCGGGCGTCCGGACAGCTCTCGCGAGACCGACTTCCGCGTGATTCCGGGCGTCGGATCATGCAGGGCACGTCACGAGTCGCACGATTCTGGTCCCCGTCCGCTCCCCGTCCGTGATCGTGGAGCGCTGACCACCCATCGTCGCGGAGGCGTGCTTCTCCCCTCGGGAGGGAGCACCGAGAGTGGGCACATGGTGCACATCGGAGAGTTCGCAGCCCTGACCGGCCGCACGGTCAAGGCCCTGCCTCCTCGTCCCCCGGATGCCACGAGTGCCTGGTCGTCGAGTGGTCACAAATGAACGGGCGCGGGAAACCCCACCTGGGAGAACGCGATCAGGTGTGACCACTCGACGAGCGCGGGAAGCCTGAGACGAGACCTCGCGCGGTCGGCGGGCCCGCCGGCCCATCCGTGTGGTGCAGGTCTCCGAATCAGGGGCAGACGCTGAAAGGAGAACCGCCGTGAGTTCTCTCCCCGGTCCCCGCACCTGCCCGTTCCTCGCGATGGCCGGCATCGCGATCCTGGCCTCCGTGGCGGTTGTGGCCGCCCTCATGCCCGGAGCGGTCCTTCTCGGTGCGTCGATGGGGGGCGTCGCGGCCTCCGCCGAGCTGGCGGCCGGTGCGGCGCTCCATGCAGGCGGCGGGTGGGTGGTGCCCGCGCTGTTCAGCGTGATGGTGTTCGCCCTTGTCGTGGGCGCGACCGCGGTGTTACTGCGGGCTCCGGTGTTCTTGCCCGGTTCCCAGCGCTCTCGCCGGTC
>NZ_JAALDV010000372.1:0-2510 GCF_014145045.1 Dietzia sp. DQ12-76 | reverse complement strand
AGGCCGTGTCCGCGGGGATGCCGCCGCTGCCGGGTGACGAGGACACCCCGGCAGCGGCGGAGTCGGGCACGGGTGAGGAGTCGCCCGCCCCGGCCCCCGAGGGGTCGGGGTCGGGTGGCTCCGAGGCGGCGGATGTGTCGGGCGGTGTCGAGATGTGCACCCGGTCGCAGCAGCAGAAGCTCGCGATCCTGCTGAAGGAGGAGGGGTTCAACGAGCGCGCGGAGAAGCTTGAGTACCTGGAGAAGAACTTCGGTCGACCATTCACCTCGTCGGCGGAGCTGACCAAGGTCGAGGCCTCCCAGTTCATTGACTTTCTCGAGAACGCCCAGGCCGGTGAGCGGTGATGCGCAGCGCGAAGACATCGATCGAGATTGACGGCACCTCCTACGAAGCGCAGCTCGCCACGGTCAGCTCCACAGCTCTCGGGATGAACGACCGGGGCCTGTTCACCGCGTCAATCACTTGCACCTGGGAGGGCGGCGGCATCTCTCCCACCGGCGATTACTGCCTCGACACACCCCAGCGAGACGAGGACGGCAAGTTCCTCGGCCGCGTCGGTACGGGACGCGGCATGGACTACATCACCCGCGTGCTAGAGGTCACCGGCGTCAGCACATGGGAAAAGGTGACCGGCCGTCGCCTCTGGGTCCTGTTCCCGCAAGGTGCCGGCGGGTGGGGTAGCCGGTCGGTGGGAATCGCGTCAGTCGACTCGGACGAGCACCTGGTGTTCGAACAGTTCTGGGCGAGTGCACAGTCGTGACGCTCAACTCCTCCGATCTCATACAGCGCCTGCGCACCGGCGGCGGCTGCTACGAACCACACGCCGTGGAGATCGACTGGCGGTCGATCTTTGACGACGGCCCGACGCTCAGCACCGGATTCGATCCCGAGGTCGGTGTCGACGCGAGCGCCGACGCGGCCGCACTTTCCGGCGACGAGCACTCCACCCACCCCAGCTTCGCCCTCCCAGCCTGGCGCGACTCGTACGTCATCCGTCCCGCCACACCCACCAAGGAGAATCCCCATGTCTGAATCTCGAAACATGCGTGCCCGCTTCTCGGGCTCCCCATCTGACCTGCTCCCCCACGACCCGGAGATCGGCGAGACCATCACGTTCGTCGTCACTGCTCGCTGCGCGAAGCACGTGGAGGACGAGACGGCCGACGGTGAGCGCCGTTGGACCGCCGGGTTTGTCGTGTCCTCGGTCAAGAAGGTCGACGGCGAGGTCCCCGTGTCCCCGGACGGGCCGGGTGACGAGCCACTGCCCGGGTTCGAGGACGACCCGGACGCCGACCCTGACGGCGAAGGCTTCTGATGGCCGGGGAGGTGCTCGCCGCGATGCAGGACGCCGACCGTCTGGCGTGGCGGCCCTCCCGCGAGCAGGCCCGTCAGGAAGAGCAGCTGGCCGCGCGGCGCCGTGAGCGCGCCGCGCGGGCCCGCCGCCTCGCGAAAGGCAACCCCCGATGACCATCTACTTCCAGGACGAGCACGTCACCCTGCACCTCGGAGACTGGCGTGAGCTCATCGCCCCGGACTTCACCGCCGACCTGATCGTGACTGATCCGCCGTACGGTGAGACGTCGCTGACGTGGGACCGTTGGCCCGACGGGTGGCCTGCCCTCGCAGCACGGCACGCCCGGTCGATGTGGTGCTTTGGGTCGATGCGCATGTTCCTCAACAGGCGCGACGAGTTCACCGACTGGAAGCTCTCGCAGGACATCGTGTGGGAGAAGAACAACGGGCCCGGGTTCGCTACGGATAGGTTCCGCCGCGTCCACGAGTTTGCCACCCACTGGTATCAGGGCGACTGGTCCACGGTCTGTCACGAGACGCCACGTGAAGCTCGCCAAGGGCCAGAGAAGCGCTTTCGGCGGTCAGCACTGGACGTTCAGACGTACGGGTCACGTGGGGAGCATTTCCACCAGACCGACGGGACGCAGATCGCCCGCTCGATCAGATATGCCCCCGTGGTTCGCGAGGCCAACATCAATGAGACCGAGAAGCCTGTCAGCCTCCTCGAGCCGCTCATCGCCTACGGGTGCCCGGGGGGTGGGACGGTGCTGGACCTGTTCGCCGGGTCCGGGTCCACATTGGTCGCGGCCCGCAACCTTGGGCGCGAGGCGATCGGCTACGAGATCCGCGAAGGGCAGGCTGAGCTGACGGCGCAGCGACTCTCACAGGGCGTGCTGGACCTAGGGGGTGTGTCGTGATCGCCGCTCAGGCCCGTCTCGCGCTACCCACCCCGGATCCGCGGTGCGGTTCGAAGGCCGGATACACAGCGCACTGGCGGCGCGGGGAGAACGCCTGCGAGTCGTGCCGGGTCGCGAACGCCGAAGCGGTGCGCACCCACCGCGTGCGGAGTCGAGTCCCGAAACCCCCAACGCCACATGATTCGTGCGGCACCCGCTCGGGCGCAGCTCGGCACTCAGGCCGCGGTGAAGCCCTGTGCGAGGCGTGCGCAGCAGCCCGGGCGCGGGCCAAGCGTGACGCGCACCCAGTGGCGAAGGCCC
>NZ_JAALDV010000371.1:0-1352 GCF_014145045.1 Dietzia sp. DQ12-76 | reverse complement strand
CGCCCCGCTCAGCCCCGCCAGGGTGCGATCGGGTTGCCCTGCCAGCGGGTGCCCGGGGGGATGCGGTCGCCGCGCATGACCAGCGAGGCCGGGCCCACGGTGGAGCCGTCGCCGATCGAGGAGGCCGGGAGCGTCACACAGTGGCACCCCAGCGTCGCTCCGTCGGCCATCGTCACCCGGTCGATCTGCATGATGCGGTCGTGGAAGAGATGGGTCTGGACCACGCAGCCGCGGTTGACGGTGGCGCCGTCACCCACTGAGATCAGGTCGGCCTCGGGGAGCCAGTAGGACTCGCACCACACGCCCCGGCCGATGCGTGACCCGAGCAGGCGCAGCATCGCGGTGAGGATCGGGGTCCCCGTGGCGGGCCGGGCCATCCAGGGCGCGGCGAGGAGCTCGACAAAGGAGTCGGCCACCTCGTTGCGCCACACGAAGGAGGACCACAGTGGCTGGTCGCCCGCGCGGATCCGGCCCACCAGGATCCACTTGGCCAGGACCGCGAGCAGCAGTGCCACCAGTCCGGCATACGCGAGCGTGACGCCGGAGCTCAGCGCGGCCACGGTGAAACCCCACTCCCGGTGGATCAGCTGCATCACCACCAGGACGCCGACAAGCAGGAGGAACGAGAGCCACACCGGGACCAGGCGCAGGGTCTCCCACGCGGCACGGGCGACCTTCAGGCGCCCCGGCGGTTGGTAGGTGCGCGCGTCGCTCTCGCCGTCGGCCACCGCCCTGGGCAGCTTCTGCGGGGGCGATCCGAGCCACGACGTGCCCTTCTTGGCCTTCTGCGGCGCGGAGGACAGAACGGCGACCAGTCCACGCGCGGGGACCTTGCGGCCGGCGGACGCGATGCCCGAGTTGCCGAGGAACGCGCGTTTGCCGACCTGCGCCTGCTCGAGCCGCATCCACCCCGACCCCAGTTCGTACGGCGCGACCATCGTGTCATCGGCGAGGAACGCCCCGTCACGGACGGTGGTGAGAGAGGGGATGAGCAGGACGGTCGAGGCCTCCACGTCCTTGCCGATCGTCGCGCCCAGCGCCCGCAGCCACATCGGCGTGAGCATCGAGGCGTAGAGCGGGTACAGCCAGTTCCGGGCGGCGTCCATGATGCGCTCGCTGCACCAGGCCTGCCAGGCGATGCGGGAGTGCACCGGATGGAAGCCTTCCCGCAGTCCCACCGACAGCACCCGCACCGACACCAGGGTGAGCGCGGCGAACAGCACGAGCGCGACCAGCGTCCCGGGCACCGACCACAGGGTCGCGCGCAGGAACAGCTGCCCGGGGGTGGCGGCGTCCCGTGCCCCCGCGGACACCACCGCGAGTCCGGCGCCGAGCGCGATCAACGGCATCGC
>NZ_JAALDV010000370.1:0-6364 GCF_014145045.1 Dietzia sp. DQ12-76 | reverse complement strand
CCGCGCCCGAGCAGGCCGCCCCGGCACCCGCTCCCCAGGCTCCGGGCCCGGACACCCCGAACGGTCGCGGCTGACGGATCGGCTCCGACGCGCGACGTCCACAGAACGGCGCTGAGGCCCGCTCCCTGACCAGGGGGGCGGGCCTCAGTCGTCGATTCCACGGTCAGATCACCGCGGAGCCCCGGATCAGCGCGGCGCCATGCGCAGCGCGCCGTCCATGCGGAAGCTCTCGCCGTTGAGGTAGTCCTGCTCGACGATCGCGTTCGCCAGCTGGGCGTAGTCCGACGGGCGTCCGAGACGCGAGGGGAACGGGATCGAGGCCTCGAGGGTCTTCTGGAACTCCTCGGTCAGGCCCCGCAGCATCGGGGTCTCGATCGTGCCCGGGGCGATGGTGTTGACGCGGATACCGAACTGGGCGAGGTCGCGGGCCGCACAGATGCCCATCGAGTACACGCCGCCCTTGGACGCGGCGTAGGCGATCTGGCCCACCTGGCCCTCGTAAGCGGCCACGGAGGCGGTGTTGATGATGACGCCGCGCTGGCCGTCGGAGTCGACCGTGTCCTGGGTGGACATCGCCTCGGCGGCGAGACGCAGCACGTTGAACGTGCCGACCAGGTTCACCGAGATGCAGGTCTGGAACAGGTCCAGGGGGTGCACGCCCTTCTTGGACACGATGCGGGCGGCCGGGGCGATGCCCGCGCAGTTGACCACCACGCGCAGAGGGGCGGCCTCGGTGGCCTTGGCGATGGCGGCCTTGACGTCGTCCTCGCTGGTGACATCGGCGGCGAGGAGCGTGATCCCCTCATCGATGCCCTGCTCGACGGCCTTGTCGATGGACTGCTGCAGGTCGAGGCCGAAGACGATCGCCCCCTTCTCGGCGAACGAACGAGCGGTGGCGTTGCCCAGACCGGAGGCGGCGCCGGTGACGATGACGGAAGCACCCTTGATGTCCACGGGCGATGTCCTTTCTCTCTAGGAGGCGAGCACTAGGAGGTGCAAGCACTTACCGGCCCAGTGTTCCAGAACCGTGTTCAGCGCACGTCGAAGGCCGGGCTCTCCCCCCGCACGGGGAACAGTCGACCGTCGAGGCCGCGGCCCGAGGCGGTGTACACCACCCGGTACTCACCGGCCGGGGTGCCCGGCGGGATGTCCCAGGTGATGAGGGCGTTGGTCACCGTGAGCAGCCCCTCGAACACGATCATGGTGGACCAGTCGCCGTCGTCGTGGACCCGGATCCACCGACCGCCGTCCCGGCGCTCCACGGCGAGGTAGGTCTCACCCCGTCGAAGGTCGGAGTTGGGGTTCGTACCGCAGAACCGCACCGTGACCCGCTGACCCGTCCGATAGTCGGGCAGGGGAGGGTCCAGCACGTCCCCGAAGTTCCGCAGCGGCGCCGGGGTGTCGACGAGCGGGTTGCCCAGCGGGGAGACGGGGATCTGTCCGGTGAGGTCCCGCTCGGGGGTTCCCGGGTCCAGCGGCGCCCCGGCCCGCATCGACCGAGCGAGGTCGGCGGCGATCTGCTGGATGGCGGGCAGTGTCCACGGTCCGAAGGCGGTGGCGCCGCCCTCGTAGTTCTGGGCCGAGTACTCCTCCGGGGTCGTGACGTAGTGCCCGTAGGCGTTGGAGTACCCCTGCACGGTGACGTGGTCCTCGGGGACGGCGAGCTCGGCGGCCAGTGTCCGACGCAGGCGTAGGCCAGCCACGACGGTCGGCTCGAAACCCAGGCTGAACAGGTAGTGCCCACCCAGTCGGACGAGGTGGAACGGATAGACGCGCTGGATGGCGTGCGGCACCAGGCCCACGGGCAGGAGTATGTCCTTCGCGCCGTGCGCCTCTCGTAACCAGGCGGGGATCACGACCTCGGAGATGGCTCTGACCGCGGGGTTCCCACCCCGGTCCCCTTCGGTGAAGGGCAGTTCCTCGGCGCCCCCTCCGTCCTCCTGGCTGCCCGCGGCGAACGCCGCGCCGAGCGCTGCGACGGCGGTTCGGTGGGTGCGGCCGTCGCCGGTGAACTCCGGCCGCACCTCGACCATCGACATGTCGACCCAGCGGTGACGGACGTCGATGCCACCCCCGAGCGGGCGGACGTCCCGGCCCACCTGGTCGCGTGCGGCGGCGAACTGTCGTTCGCCGTTGATACGGGTGTTGAGCCACTCGTCCGGAGTCGGCCCCCGCCCGGGCTGGAGGTCGAGGTTGGGACTCACGTCGCCGGGGTTCGTCTGGGCGAACGCGGTCACCAGGGCCGGGGTTCCGCCGGCCAGATAGTCCTGGCCCGCGGCCTCGCGCTCCCAGAACCAGGCTGCGTATCCCTTGTTGTCCGACGAGGAGAGCCTGTTGGACGTGGTCATGGAGGTCGCGTGCGAGGCGAACCAGTTGATCACCCCGACCAGGTTCCCGCCCCGGGTGACCTGCAGGGACTGCGACCGGGGGTCGATTCCGGTGGGGAAGTGGGCACGCTCCTCGGCGGGGTCCCGGTCGAACGACCCGCGGGAGCGGTTGACGCCGGCGTCGTGCAAGTGGCCCGTCGTGACCCCGACGTCCGACGGCGCGAGGTCGTGATGCGCCATGCGGACCGCGTCGACGATCCCGGCGCAGTTGGCGTCGAAGGTGACGGGCCGGAAGCCGAGCATCGAGAGGTCGACCATGGGGTGACCGGACGTCCCGCCGGGGGCGGAATGGGTGTGCGTGGCCGTGATGACCACATTTCCCTCGTGGTAGGCGTCGCCGAACTCGGCGGCGAGGCGTCGGAGGACCTCCTGCTGGATGGACTGGAAGACCAGCCCGATCTCGGCGGTGACGTGGAGGAACCTGGGTGACGACGGGGAGTCGGCGAAGACGAACGCCCGGGCCCGCTGACGCAGGTGAAGCCCCACGGAGTGCTGCTCGGTGTCGGCGTAGCCGTTCATCCCCGCCCCCAGGGACTCCCCGGTCATGTCGCCGATGCCCCGGCCCACGTACATCCGGGTGGACTGCGCGGAGGCGACCGCGGGGAGGACGGAGCGCAAGGCGGTGACCCCCCCGAGGGCTGCCGCCGCGCCGAGGACGGTGCGGCGCCCGACGCCGTGGCGCGTGGTGACGTGGTGTGACATCGACATCGGGCTCCCGGGTCCGCGGTGCAGGTGACGTCGGTCACCTCTGGTGCAGTCAGGCTACCCAACTGGACACTTGACCGGAAACCCGGTCGGGATGAACGGGAACGGGCCCCCGCGCCCTGCGCGGAGGCCCGTCACTCGGGTCGTGTGGTCAGCTCTTGGCGGCGGCGTAGCGCTCCGCGACGTCCGCCCAGTTCACGACGTTCCACCAGGCCTTGACGTAGTCCGGCTTGACGTTCTTGTACTGGAGGTAGAAGGCGTGCTCCCACATGTCCAGCATGAGCAGCGGGGTCATGTTGATCGAGATGTTGCCCTGCTGGTCGGTCAGCTGCTGGATGATCAGGCGCTGGCCGATGTGGTCCCATCCCAGGACCGCCCAGCCGGAACCCTGCAGGGTGGTGGCGGCGGCGTTGAAGTGGGCCTGGAACTTGTCGAAGGACCCGAACTCGGCGTCGATGGCGGAGGCCAGCTCGCCCTCGGGCTTGTCGCCACCGTCGGGCGACATGTTCTGCCAGAACACCGAGTGGTTGGTGTGGCCGCCGAGGTGGAAGGCGAGATTCTTGCTGAGCAGCGGGGCCTTGGTGGAGATGGTGCCGTCCTCGCGCGCCGCGGCTAACTGCTCGAGCGCGTCGTTGGCGCCCTTGACGTAGGTGGCGTGGTGCTTGGAGTGGTGGAGCTCCATGATCTCGGCGGAGATGTGCGGCTCCAGCGCGCCGTAGTCATAGGCGAGGTCGGGAAGAACGTACTCGGCCATAGCGGTGAGTCCTCTCAGTTGGGTGACGGGCCGCGCCTGGGTCCGGCCCATGGTGCCCGTCACGACGTCCGGTTCCCACCATAGTGATCGCGCACCGGTGGTGTCGCCCACCAGCGGAGCTGTCGGGCGATCGCCCGCCCTGCCTGCCATGATCGAGGGCGTGGATCATCAAGATTCGACCTCTCTCCGCGTCATCTCCGTCTCCGCGGTGGTGGTGAGGCGTCCGGACGGGTCGGTGGTGACCGTGCGCAAGAAGGGCACGGACCGATTCATGCTCCCCGGGGGGAAGTGGGAGCCGGGTGAGGCCCCGCTGGACTGCGCGGTCCGCGAGCTCGACGAGGAACTGGGCGTGCCTCTCGCTCCGGAACGGCTGACCCCGCTCGGACGCTTCGACACCGCGGCGGCGAACGAGCCCGGGTTCAGATTGGTCTCCGAGGTGTTCACCGTGGAGACCGACCTGCCTGTGGAGCCCCGGGCGGAGATCGCCGAGGCGCGCTGGCTGACGCCGACGGAGCTGCGGACCGTGGCGGTTCTCCGAGAGGATGAGTGTGCACCATGGGCCCCGCTCCTGGTCAGGGTGGTGCGTGAAGGGTTGTGGTGGGGCCGCGGCTCAGAGAGCGACGATCGCGACGAGCGCGAGGAGCAGTAGCGCGGCGGTCACCACCGTCACGGCGATGTTCCGGTGACTGACGTGGTCACTGGACCCCGACCCCTCGAAGGGCTGGGAGGAACCACGGTCGAGGATGTCGCGCAGCTGCTGTGCGGCGGGCTTTGAAGCGGTCACGTCGAGCTCCCCACTGGTCGATCCTCCGCCCACCCTAGCGCGGACTATGGTATTCGTCACATCACGTCCGGATCACATCTCTCCCCCGGGGTTACCCTGGCTGCATGGGCTGGTTACAGGACGCGATACGACACTCGACGATGCGGACCGCGACCGAGGTGATCGACGCCGACTCGGCACTGCCGGGCAGGCCCGACCCGGTCGCGGTGGCGCCGACCAACATCGTCACCGGCAACCCGATGGTGCCCCCGTTCCCCGACGGGCACGAGTCGATCGTGCTGGGGATGGGGTGCTTCTGGGGGGCGGAGAAGATCCTCTGGCAGCTCGACGGGGTGTGGACCACCGCGGTCGGGTACGCGGGCGGATGGACGCCCAATCCCACCTACGAGGAGACCTGCACGGGCGCGACGGGGCACACCGAGGCGGTTCTCGTGGTGTTCGATCCCGAGGTCCTGCCCGTCGAGCGGCTCCTCGCCACGTTCTTCGAATGGCACGACCCCACCCAGGGCATGAGGCAGGGCAACGACCGGGGAACGCAGTACCGATCTGCCGTGTTCACCACCACGACCGCTCAGCTGGACACGGCCCGGCGTGTGGCGGCCGCCTATCAGAAGGAACTCGACGCCGCGGGGTACGGCCCTCTGACCACCGAATTCGGGTTGCTCAGTGAAGTCCGGTCCGGCGAGTTCGCCTACGCCGAGGACTACCACCAGCAGTACCTGATCAAGAACCCCGGTGGATACGACTGCCACGTCCGCAGCGGAGTGGCCTGCCCGATCTGAGGCCGCCCGTTCTCTGGGACTGTGAGGCCGCCGGTGCTCAGAGGCATGCGGAAGGGGACATGCGGAAGGGCCCTGCCCGGGAGTGATCCCGGGCAGGGCCCTTCTCGTCGATGCGGCGTCAGATCGCTCTGACGTCAGCTCACATCGGGGTGATGTTCTCCGCCTGCAGGCCCTTGGCGCCCTGCGCGACGTCGAAGGAGACCTGCTGGTTCTCCTCGAGCGAGCGGTAGCCCGAGCCGTTGATGGCGGAGAAGTGCGCGAAGACGTCGGCGGAGCCGTCGTCGGGGGCGATGAAGCCGAAGCCCTTGTCGGCGTTGAACCACTTCACGGTACCGGTAGCCATAGTGGCGTCCTTTCGAGAGTCGGTACCCCGCTTGTCGGGATACCAGATGATGCAGCAGAGAGCGTGCTGTGTGTTTCCCTGCGGTGCCGCATCGTTCTCTCTCAAGAACGGTGGATCTACAGAAATACAACGTACGTTTTCAACTACTGCGCAGAACCCTACAGCCTGAGAGGCGGTCCGTCACCCCCACGGGGTGTCCGGCAGGTGAATTCGCCGTTCCACCTCGGTTCCGGCCCGCTCGGTCGACCCGCCGGGGACGACACTGGGTGGGTGTACTCCGATCTGACGAGTGAACTCGACTCCATCCTGGGCGATCTCGCACCCGGCCGCGCGACGAGGGCGCGGGACGTGGAGCGTGTGCACCCGACCCACCGCCGGGGCGCTGAGAACCTCGTCGACTACGCGAGCCTGCGCCGACACGACCTCCGGGATCTGCAGGACCGACTGCTCGACGTGGGCGTCTCCCCTCTGGTCGGTTGTGAGGACGACGTGGAGGCGGCTCTCCGGGCCGCGCGGGCCGCGTTGGCCGCGCTCGAGGGGCAGGACCCGTCGCGGTTCGCGGATCGCAAGACCACCGCTCAGGCCCGCTCCGCCGGGGACGCGGCGCTG
>NZ_JAALDV010000369.1:12085-12569 GCF_014145045.1 Dietzia sp. DQ12-76 | reverse complement strand
CCGCAGATCCCCGTGAATCACCCGGGTTAGCCACCCGCACTGCATCTCTCGTCCGCCCCCGGCGAGGAGGCCGTCCCAGTAGTGGTCGATCTCGGCCTGGTCGGAACACCGGATCTCCAGCGAGATCGCGTCGGTGTACTCGACCCCCGGTCCGCCGTTGAGCGCGAGGAAGGTCCGTCCGTCGAGCTCGAACTCCACGGTCAGGACCTCGCCGGCCTTCGGTCCCGGGGTGTCGACGGGCGTCTCGTCGACGGCGATGACCCGCGAGTTCGGGAAGACCGAACAGTAGAACTCCGCGGCCTCCTCCGCCTGCCCGTCCAACCACAGGCACGTGACGAATGTCGTCATCTCGACCCTTCCTCCAGCCCGTGCGGGCGTGTCCCGGGTCCAGTGTCCACCCCCCGCGGGCCTCACGGAACACCATGGCGCGTCGCGATCCGGCAACGAAAACCGGCTGGCCCCGGCCGCGACTAAGATCTGCGTG
>NZ_JAALDV010000369.1:0-12020 GCF_014145045.1 Dietzia sp. DQ12-76 | reverse complement strand
TTCGCCACAATCGCTGTCGCCGGCGCCGCCACCGCCGGGCTCTCCGCGTGCGGGTCGGACGATCAGCAGGACCAGACCGGGCCGGCGGGGGCGTCGCCGACCGCGTCCGCGGTGATGACCACGACGCCCTCCGCCCCTGTTCCCGGGCCGGCCGAGTCCATGATCGACATCCCCGCGCCGGTGGCGGAGCGCTGGCGCGACCTCGGCGGCGAGACCGGCGAACTGGGCCGGGCGACCGGCCCCGCCTCAGATGTCGAGGGCGGTTCGATCACCGACTTCGAACGCGGGGCGATCGTCCTGACCCCGGCGGGACGCGCCTTCGTGGTGCAGGGTGAGATTCTCACCGCCTACCTCGAGGAAGGCGGTCCCGGCGGCGAACTGGGGTTCCCCACCGCGGACGAGGCCACCACCGATGGCGGATGGATCTCCACCTTCGAGGGCGGGGTCATCACCTACATCGACGGGGTCGCTGAGGTGCAGGTCCACTAGCGGTCGGCCTCGGCCGCACCGGGCGTAGGGTGGCGGTCACGCCCGACCCCCGAGGTGGTGCCCGACATGCCGGTGATGACGACCACGGCGTCCCGACTGCTGACCGGTGCCCGCCGCCGGGCCGGGCTGATGGTGCGCTCCCGGATCGCCGGAGATGACGCCGCGGAGCAGCGGCAGCGGATCTGGCACTCCGAGGGCGATCGGTGGAACTCTTCCGGGGACGCGATCTACGCGGTGCACGGCGACGCCTCCATGTTCGCCGGTGGGCTGACGGCTCTGCTGCTGCAGTCGCTGCACCCGCTGGCCATGGCAGGGGTGGCGGACCACAGCGACTACCGCGGGGACCCCTGGGGCAGGCTCCATCGCACCTCCCAGTTCATCGCCACGACGACGTTCGGGACGATCTCCGACGCGACCGACCTCATCCGGGCTATCAACGGCATGCACCGGTCCGTTGTCGGCGTCGACTACCGTGGCCGCCCCTACGACGCCCGCGACCCGCACCTGCTGAGGTGGGTGCACGTGGCCGAGATCTGGAGCTTCCTCGAGTGCCACCGTCTCTATGGTCGCGCCCCGATGTCGCCGGGGCGGCAGGACGAGTACGTGCGGCAGGCGTCACGTACCGGGATCATGCTGGGGGCGAGAGGCGTCCCGACGACCGTCGGGGAACTCGCCGCGGCGCTCGAGGAGTACCGGCCCGAGCTCGAGGCGTCTCCGGCCGCGCTCGACGCCCGGCACTTCCTGCTGGATGAACCGCCCGTGGGATGGACCGCTGGGCCCGCCTACGCGATGCTCCGTGAGGGCGCGGTCGCGGCGCTACCCCCCTGGGCACGCGGGTCGCTCGGCCTGTCCGACGGCCCTTTCGGCTCCCGGGATGCGGCGCTACTCCTCGGGAGGGCCGGCGTGTCGGCACTCAGGTGGGTCCTGGACGCCGTGGAGGGCTGATTCGGGGCTACCCTGTGACGATCCGACCCGCACGGGGTCGGGTTAGTCCCGTCGGCGGGGACCTCTCCCGCCCGCCCCAGTGAGGTGATCATGGCCGGTGGTCTCGCCGCCCTGCTCGACGACGTCGCCGTCCTGGCCCGGATGGCCGCGGCCAGCACCGACGACATCGCGGCCGCATCCGGACGAGCCAGCATCAAGGCCGCCGGAGTGGTGGTCGATGACACCGCGGTGACGCCGCAGTACGTCCGCGACGTGGAGCCGTCGCGGGAACTGCCCATCATCCGTCGGATCGCCACGGGCTCGTTGGGCAACAAGGCGATCATCATCGTCTTCGCCCTCGTCCTCAGCCAGTTCGTACCGTGGGTCCTCACCCCGTTGCTCATGCTGGGCGGTGCCTACCTCTGCTACGAGGGCGCCGAGAAGGTGTGGGAACGGATCTCAGGGCACCACGAGGAGGCCACGCCGGTCGTGGAGAAGGGTCCGGACGCGGAGAAGCGGATGGTCCGTGGGGCGGTGACCACCGACTTCATCCTCAGCGCCGAGATCATGATGATCGCGCTCAACGAGGTCGCCGACGAGCCGTTCTGGATCCGCGCGGCGATCCTGGTCGTGGTGGGCGTACTCATCACCGCGCTCGTCTACGGGGTGGTCGCGGTGATCGTCAAGATGGACGACGTCGGTCTGCACCTCGCCGGGAGACGGTCCCCCGGCACCCAGCGGTTCGGAAACGGACTGGTCAAGGCGATGCCGACGGTTCTCGAGGTGATCTCGTTCGTCGGAATGCTCGCGATGCTGTGGGTCGGTGGACACATCTTGCTGGTGGGCTTGGACGAGCTCGGGGCGACTGGCCCGTACCATCTGGTCCACCTCCTAGAGGAGCCCGCCGCCGCGGTCGCGGCTGTCGGGGGCGTTCTCGGATGGCTGGTCAACACCCTTTGCTCGCTGGTGTTCGGGCTGGTCGTCGGCGCAGTGGTGGTGGCCGCCGCCCACGTGGTCCCCCGACGGCGGAGCGGTTCGGCGCACTGAGTCTGCGCACCGCCGGTGCGGGTCGCCGGCGTCACCTAGTCTCGTGGGCATGGAACTGGCCCCCTCCCTCGCCCCCGTCGCCTCACTACTCGGCACATGGAGGGGGGACGGCGCGGGTGAGTATCCCACCATCGAGGATTTCGCCTACACCGACGAGGTCGTCTTCACGGATGTCGGCAAGCCGTTCCTGCACTACCTCCAGCGGTCGTGGAGCCCCGACGGCGCCCCCATGCACACCGAGACGGGTTACCTGCGCATCCCCGTCGTCGGAACCGCGGAGATGATCTTGGCGCAGCCCATGGGTCAGACCGAGCTCGCAGAGGGGACGGTTGTCGCCGAGGCGGACAGGCTCGTCCTGGAACTGACGGCCAGGGTGTCCAACACCGCCACCGCCAAGCGGGTGGACGCCACCACCCGCCGGTACGAACTCATCGGGGACAGGCTGATCACGACATTCGCCATGGCCGCGGTCGGCGTGCCCATGACCCACCACCTCTCGTCGGACCTGCGCCGGGTCTGAGCGCCTGCGACGGGTCTGAGCGCCGCGATAGTGTTCGAACGGTGGCTCCCGGGTGCGGTCGAGGTGACCATGGGAGTGCACACACAGTTCCGCTGACGACCGGGGAGGGATCGTGGCCGAGAAGAAGAACGACCAGCAATCGTCGAACATCAAGGACGAGAAGGTCTACCAGGCGCTGCGCGACGACGGGGCGAGCAAGGAGAAGGCGGCCCGGATCGCCAACGCCTCGGCCAAGAGCTCCCGGTCCGAGGTCGGGCACAAGGGCGGCAAGGCGGGTTCGTACGAGGACTGGACCGTCGACGAGCTCCGCGACAGGGCCGGAGAGATCGGGATCGAGGGACGCTCGTCCATGAAGAAGGACGAGTTGATCGAGGCTCTTCGCGACCACTGACCCGGGCGGCCGGACGGTCGACCGTCTGGTGACGGGATCGCGGTGATCGCGCCCCGCCACTACAGTCATGGGATGCGTACCGTCCTTCACACCAAGCTCGATGACTTCTCCGACCAGCTGGTCCGGTTCTGCGAGATGAACAATCGACTCCTGGACCTCGCCAGCGTGGCGCTTCTCGAGGGGGACGAGGTTGCGGCCACCGAGGTGATCGACGGCGCGGCCGAGGTGGAGGACCTCCGGGAGGACAGCGAGCAGCACGCCTTCGACCTGCTGTTGCTCGAAGCGCCCGTGGCCCGCGACCTGCGTCAGGTGGTCTCGGGCATCTACATCGTCGAGCACTTCACCCGCATGGCCGCCCTCACCGGCCACATCGCACGCGTCGCCCGCCGCCGTCACCCCAAGCCCGTCGTACCCGATCCCGTCGTCCCGACGATCCGTGAGTTCGCCGAGCGCGACTCGGCCATGGCCCGGAACCTCGGGCGGCTCCTGCCCACCAAGGACGTCCGCCTCGCTCGATCGCTCGACACCGAGGACGACGCAGTCGACTCACTCCACGCCGAGCTCATGAGGCAGATCTCCGCGGAGGACTGGCCCCACGGCTCGGTCGCGGCGGTGGACCTGGCCCTGCTCGCGCGCTACTACGAGCGTTTCGCCGATCACACGGTCAGCATCGCCAACCGCGTGGTCTACCTCGCCACCGGTGAGCGACCCGGGGGCGGCTCGCTGTCCCACCTCGACGACGGCACCGTCCTCGACTGACCCGACCAGATCTCCGATGTGAGGAGCCCGCCGTGTCCCGTCCCATCCACTTCGAGATCCACGCCTACGATCCTGCCCGGGCGTGCGCGTTCTACGCGGCCGTCTTCGGATGGACCTACCAGGACTGGAGCGACTTCGCCGGGTCACCGTACTTCGGCGTGACCTCCGGCCCCGAGGACCAACCGGGCATCAACGGCGCGATCATGCAGCGCCGCGGCGACGCCCCCGCGACGGGGTCGCCCGTCACCGGCGCCGTGCTCACGATGGGGTGCGCGGACTTCGACGCCACCGCCCGCACGATCCTCGACGCCGGTGGGACGGTGGCCATGGACAAGCACGCCCTGCCGGGTATGGCGTGGCAGGGCTACTTCCTCGACACCGAAGGGAACGTGTTCGGCATCCACCAGCCGGACCCCGATGCGAAGTAGGGCGACCGCATGACCCGGGTGTGAGCGCCCGGGCCTTGCCACGGTGGGCGCACCCACCGTCGCGGGTCACCTGCCGCCGCGGGGTCTCACCGGCAGATCGCGCCCGTCGAGGCCGACTGCACGAGCTTGGAGTACTTGGCCAGCACGCCTCGGGTGTACCGGGGAGGAAGCGGCTCCCACCCCGCGCGCCGATGCGCCAGCTCGGCCTCGTCGACCAGGAGATCGAGCGTCCCACGGGAGACGTCGAGGCGGATTCGGTCACCGTCTCGCACGAACGCGATCGGACCACCGTCCACCGCCTCGGGAGCGATGTGGCCGACACACAGGCCGGTGGTCCCACCGGAGAACCGCCCGTCCGTCATCAACAGGACGTCCTTGCCGAGTCCGGCGCCCTTGATGGCGCCGGTGATCGCGAGCATCTCGCGCATGCCCGGGCCGCCCTTGGGCCCCTCGTAGCGGATCACCACGACGTCCCCGGCGGTGATCGTGCCGTCCTCCAGCGCGTCCATAGCGGAGCGCTCGCGCTCGAACACGCGGGCCGTGCCCTCGAAGACATCGGAGTCGAAGCCGGCGGACTTGACCACGGCGCCCTCCGGGGCGAGCGACCCGTGCAGGATCGTGATGCCGCCGGTCGGGTGGATCGGCTCGGTCATCGCGCGCAGCACCAGCCCGTCCGGGTCCGGCGGGGCGATGTCCGCGAGGTTCTCGGCGACGGTGCGTCCGGTGACGGTGAGGCAGTCGCCGTGCAGGAGTCCCGCGTCGAACAGGGCCCTCATGACCACCGGCACCCCGCCGATCCGGTCGACATCGGTCATCACGTGGGCGCCGAACGGCTTGACGTCCGCGAGATGCGGCACCGTCGCGCCGATGCGGGCGAAGTCGTCGAGGGTCAGATCGACCTCCGCCTCACTGGCGATCGCGAGCAGGTGCAGCACGGCGTTGGTCGAACCGCCGAAGGCCATGACGACGGCGATGGCGTTCTCGAACGCCTCCTTGGTCATGATGTCGCGGGCGGTGATCCCCCGACGCAGGAGTTCGACGACCGCCTCTCCGCTCGCCCTGGCGTAGTCGTCGCGACGGCGATCCGGGGCAGGCGGTGACGCGCTGCCCGGGAGGGACATGCCCAGGGCCTCGGCCGCGCTCGCCATGGTGTTGGCGGTGTACATGCCGCCGCACGCACCCTCCCCGGGGCAGATGGCGCGTTCGATGGTGTCGACGTCCTCGCGGCTCATCAGACCGCGCGAGCACGCCCCGACCGCCTCGAACGCGTCGATGATGGTGACCTGCTTCTCCGTACCGTCGGAGAGGGTCGCGAAACCCGGCAACGTGGACCCCGCGTAGAGGAAGACGCCGGCCAGGTCGAGTCGCGCGGCCGCCATGAGCATCCCCGGCAACGACTTGTCGCAGCCGGCGAGCAGCACCGATCCGTCGAGCCGCTCCGCGCTCATCACCGTCTCCACGCTGTCGGCGATCACCTCGCGGGACACGAGCGAGAAGTGCATGCCCTCGTGGCCCATCGAGATGCCGTCGGACACCGAGATGGTGCCGAACTCGAGCGGGTACCCCCCGCCCGAGTGCACGCCCTCCTTGACCGCCTTGGCCAGGCGGTCGAGGGAGAGGTTGCACGGGGTGATCTCGTTCCACGAGGAGGCCACCCCGATCTGGGGCTTGACCCAGTCGTCGTCGCCCATCCCCACCGCACGGAGCATTCCGCGAGCCGCCGTCTTCTCCAGGCCGTCCGTGACGTCCCGGCTGCGGGGCTTGATGTCCACACCGTCGCGCGCGTGCGCCTTGTCGCCGTCGCGCGCGTGCGCCTTGTCCGTCTGCTGCGTCATACCGCCACCCTAGGCGGTGGAGGGCGGCGAATCGCAGTAGAGTCTCGACTCGTCACGCCGGCGTGAGCTCCAGAAGGCGACCGCCCGGTCCGTCCTCGAGGACCCAGATCGCTCCGTCGGGGGCCTCGGCGAGGGCACGGATCCGCTCGCCCATGTCCCATTCGCGGACGACCGTCGCGGTCTGGTCGTGCAGCTCCGCGCGGACCATTACCTGTCCGGACAGTCCGCCGACGAGTGCGCTGCCTCTCCACCCGTCGAAGCGGTCCCCGCGGTAGATCAGAAGGCTGGCCGGGGAGATCGCGGGCACCCAGTAGGCGGCGGGAGGTACGAACCCGTCGTCGTCGCCGTGGTCCGGGATGTCGCCGCCGTCGTAGTGCCTGCCCATCGAGGCCTCCGGCCACCCGTAGTTCCCACCCTCGTCGAGCAGGTTGAGCTCGTCCCCGTCGCGGGGCCCCATCTCGGACACCCAGATCCGGCCCTGCGGGTCCTCGGCGATGCCCAGGGGGTTGCGGTGGCCGATGGTCCACAGTTCCGCGGCGGAGCCGCCCGCATCGGCCCACGGGTTCCCCGGCGCGGGATCCCCGTCCGGGGTCAGGCGCACCACGCCGCCCAGGTTGTCGGCGGTGTCCTGGGCGGGGGTCTGCTCCTGGCGGTCTCCCGAGGTCACGTAGAGATGGTCGTCGTGGACGAGCAGTCGCAGGGCGTAGTGCCCGGTGCCGGCCGCGGGGTCCTGCTCCCAGATCACCTCGAGATCCCTCAGCTCGGAACGGTCCACGTCGAGGGTCCCGCGGCCCACCACCCCCTGGGAGCCGGCGGGATGGTCCCGCACCCAGCTGAGGTAGACGGTGCCGTCCTCGGCGTGGGTGGCGCCCGGTGCCACATCGTGCAGGCCCCCCTGCCCGCCGTCGTTCACCGGCGGGACCCCTGCGACCTCCGTGACTTCACCGGTGGTCTGGTCGCGGAGCAGGAGCTCGCCCCCGCGTTGGGTGATGAGCAGGTGGTCGGACCCGGGCAGGAAGCTCATCGCCCACCCCTGGTCGAACTCACCGTGTTCCGTCACCCGGAAGTCCTCGGCGGTGGTGGCGGTGGACGGCGCCTGTCCCGCCCTGTCGTCGGAGGTGACGGAGGTGGGCCCGCCCGTACACCCGGTCAGGAGGAGCGTCACTGCCGCCACCGGGACGAGAAAAGGTCGCATACTCCACGGTATCGACTCCGCGGGCGACCCGTCGCGCCCTCAGTCGTCGTCGCCCCTGGCGCGCTCGTAGCGTCGGAGGGTCTCCCGCCGCTCCTCGGCGTGGTCCACGATGCGCTCGGGGTACCCGTGGTCGTATCCGTCCGCCGCCCGCCACGGCTCGTGCGCGTCGGCGCCGGTCAGGTGCGCGAGTTCGGGGATCCACCGACGGACATAGTCGCCGTCGGGGTCGAACTTCACCCCCTGCGTGACCGGGTTGAACACCCGGAAGTACGGCGAGGCGTCGGTCCCGGTGCCGGCCACCCACTGCCACCCGTGGTTGTTGGAGGCGAGGTCCCCGTCCCTGAGGTGGTCCAGGAAGTGCCGGGCGCCGGTCGGCCACCACACGTGCAGATCCTTGACGAGGAAGCTCGCGGTGACCATCCGCACCCGGTTGTGCATCCATCCCTCGGACCGCAGTTGTCGCATCCCCGCGTCCACGAAGGGGTAACCGGTCAGCCCCTGCCGCCACGCCTCGACGAGTTCGTCGGTCTCCGGCCCCTCGTCGTAGTCCATCCCTGACAGCGTGTCGCGCAGGTCGCGCCACGCCGAGCGGGGCCAGTGCCACAGGACGTCCGCGTAGAAATCGCGCCACGCCAACTCGGAGACGAACCGGCGTGCGCCATCGGTGTCGGCGGCGGGATGGGCGGCGAGTTCGGCCAGGATCGTCCGCGGATGGATCTCTCCGTACTTCAGGTGCACCGACAACCGGCTCGTCGTGTCCAGGTCCGGTCGGTCGCGCTGGTCGCCGTACGAGGTCAGGTCCTCGGCGAGGAACTCCCTCCACCGGTCCAGGGCCGCCTGCTCACCCACCTCCTCCGCGGACCCCGAATCGCGTGCCCCCGTGATGTCGCGCGAGCCGCCGGTGTCGGGGTCCGCGGCCCACGCGATGTCCTCGGGGCGGGCGCCGGGCTCCGGCCACCCGTGGTCGTGCCAGGCCTTGGAGAAGGGGGTGAAGACCCGGTACGGTTCGCCGGACTTGTTGAGGACCCGTCCCGGTCCGACCGCGTAGGGCGACCCGGTCTCGAGCAGTTCCCGACCCGCCCCGCCGAGCAGCTCACGTGCCCTGTCGTCCCGTCGCCGGCCGTAGGGGGTGGACTCGCGACTCACGTGCACCTGCGCGGCGTCCACGGCCTCCGCGAGCTCCGCGATCACCTCGGCGGGATCGCCCGTCCGGACGACCAATGCCCCACCGGTGTCGGCGGACAGGGCGGTCAGGGAGGCCTCCAGCCGGTCGGTTCGGGCGCCGCCACGTTTCAGCAGCACCGGGTCACGCACGAACACCGGCAGGACCTCGTCCGCGGAGTCGACGGCCGCGAGGAGAGCGGGATGATCGCTGAGCCGCAGATCGCGGCGGAACCACAGGATCGAGATGCTCACGTCGCCTCCGGGTACGGTCTGGCTGTGGGCGTGCCCCGGAGTCCGCCCGGGCCCGCCGCCGTGGCTCGATTCTGGCAGAAGTGGCTACTTCAGCGAGGACGCCGAGGTGAAGACCGCTGACACCGCGCGGTCGAACGCGGACGGCCGGACCCGGAGCGCCCGCGCGGCCACGGGGTGCAGGAACGTCCGGATAGCGCCGGAGGGGACCGCGGCCGGCCACCACTGGCGCGGACGGAGCAGCTGCCCGCGGTAGTGCGTGAGCGCCGGGGTGACGGACAGCGCCCCGGTCCGGTCGCGGAAGTAGGCGTCGAAGTCCTCGACCGTCGGGGGCAGCGGTGTGTCGGAGATGCCGTAGGCGCGGTACCACCTGCAGCACGAGGCGTAGAGCGACCGGCGTTCCCCTGCGTCCAGTGGACCGCGGAATCTCGTGATGGTCTCGAACAGCGAGTCCACGTACGTGGCGTGTTGGAAGTGGAAGACCTGCGGGTCCAGCGAGTGGTAACGACGGCCGTCGGCGTCGGTTCCCCGGATGGTGTCGTGCGTGACCACGATGCGCCCCGGTATCCAGGACTCCGGATGCGGGTCGAACGCCATGTCGATCGTCGGGGGGACCGACCGCCGCTTGTGCAGCCAGACGAAGCCCGGGGAGGGCGAGTGCTCGAGCGTCGCCGCACTGATCGCGGGGTGCATCAGCTGCAGTGACACCGCGCGGGGCAGCATGAACAGGAACTGCCGGGACCGGAGGTGCTCGAACAGTCCGGGTTCCGGGGTGGCCGCGCCTCTCATGGGTGGTCCCGTCTCTTTCGTTCCGCCGGTGAGGTTAGTGGGCGAGAGCGGGGAAGTGGGGCACGACGTTCTCGGCCAGCTCGTGGACGACCTCCCGGATCGGCCGGCGGGACGCCCCGACCCCCAGCAGGACGTGGTTGACCCCGATCCCCCGCAGGTCCGCCAGGTGCTCGACCAGACGCCGGTGACCGATCCGGAACCCGAAACCGATCGGCGAGGCCGCCTCGTCCGGGTCCTCGGCCAGGTCGATCTGGAGCGATTGCGCGAAGGGACTGAACACCTCGTCGTCGTCGTCGGATCCTCCCTCCCGACTCTCCGCCACCACCTCGCGCCACCTCGCGGCGGTCCGGCGCTGCGCGTCGAAATCGCGTGGGTAGGTCAGCCATCCGTGCCCGTGTGCCGCCAGGTAGGAGATGCTCTGCTGACACGAGCCGGTCATGATCAGCGGCACCGACGAGGCGGTGGGCTTGGGGACCACGTCCGCGCTGTGCATCCACCCCCCGGACCAGCGGATCCCGCGCATCTCGGTGGTGAGGGCGTGGGTCATCACCGTGAGGTTCTCCCGGAACCTCTCCCCCCGCCGCCCCTGCTCCAGCCCGAACGCACGGAACTCCTCCGGCCGGTCGCCGGAGGCCACCCCCAGGAGGAACCGGCCGCCGGACAGACGGTCCAGGCTGGCCGCGGACTTGGCCACGTGCAGTGGATGGCGGACGGGCAGCACGACGGCCGCCGTCCCGAGGGTGATCCGGCTGGTGTGCGCGGCCACGTACGCGAGGAACACCCACGGATCGTAGACCTGGCCCACGTCGCCGAACGAAGGGACGCGAAGCGGGATGTCCCGGGCGTGGAGGGCGGCGAACCCTCCGTTCTCCGCGGCCCGGGCGACCTCGATCTGTGCGCTGATGTCCGGGCCGTCGACCCGGTCGGCGCGCGTCCGCAGCGGGAAGCCCAGCCCGAGGGTCAGTCGCCCCGCGCCGAACGTGCGACGGAACCCCGGGAGCCGCCGGGGGTCACCGTCGGACGTGTCGAGCGGCGAGGTGGTCATGTGCCCCACCCTCGCACGAGCCGGTCGACGCCGGTCGACGGCCTCGCGTGCGCGCCGCTCGTCTAAGCTCTCCTTCATCGATCGAGCGAGAGGCCGGACGTGACCACCACCATCCTGGCCTCCGAGGCGTCCCCCACCGAACTCGTCTCGTTGTTCTGGATCGTTCTGGCCGTCTGGGCGGCTCCGGTGCTGTCCGGTGTCACCCGCTCGTTCATCCCCGGCGTGGTGCTGCTCCTGGCGGGCGGGATGGTGATCGGCCCCCACGGTCTGGGCCTCGCGGTGGAATCCGGCGGTGTCGCGCTCCTCTCCGAGCTCGGTCTGGGGATGCTGTTCCTCCTGGCCGGGTTCGAGCTCGAGGTCTCCACCCTGACCGGGCGCAGCGGACGCCGGGCGGCCGGGACCTGGGCCGTCAGCCTCGTCCTGGCGGCCGGGGTGGGGTGGCTGGTCTCGGGACGCTGGGAGACGGCCGTGGCGATAGGCCTCCTGCTCACCTCCACCGCCATCGGTACGCTCCTGCCCATCCTCAAGGGGTCGGGTCACGACAGCACTCCCGTGGGCAGAGCCGTCCTCACCCACGGAGCGGTCGGGGAACTGGGACCGATCCTGGTGATGGCGGTGCTGCTCGGTACCCGCAGCATCGAGTCCTCGATCGCGGCGGTCGGATTGTTCCTCCTGGCCGCGCTCGTCATCCTGGCGGTGCCGGCCCGACTGCTCCACGTCCCCGCACTCGGCCGGGCGCTGTTGAGAGGCACCACCTCCACCGGCCAGCTGGCCATGCGCACGGTGATCCTGCTCCTGGCCACCATGATGGTGGTGGCCACGGTGTTCGGTCTCGACGTGGTGCTCGGCGCCTTCGCCGCAGGGATGATCCTGCGCCGGCTGGTCGACTCCCTCGGGGCACATCTGCGCGAGGCAGGACAGTCCCCGGATCGGGGGCTGGCCACGGTCCTGCTCCGCCAGCTGGAGACCGTCGGCTACACCGTGTTCATCCCGGCCTTCTTCGTGGTGTCGGGGATGAGCATCGACCTCAGGGCGGTGGCGGCCTCGCCGTGGGTGCTGGTGGCCGCCGTGGTGAGCATGCTCGTCCTCCGTGGCGGCGGGGTGTGGGTGAGCGAGACCGTCGCCCGCGTGAGCCCCGGCCTCGAGGGCCCGCGGGAGCGGGCGCGGGTGGGTCTGTACGCGGCG